>NZ_CACSJM010000004.1 GCF_902706185.1 Roseomonas sp. 18066
GGGATGGGGGGTGGGGGAGATTCGGCCATGGGCCCGACGCTAGTCGCAGCGCAGGGAACGAATCAAGAACAAAGACCGGGTTGACAGAGCCAAGGCTTGGCATCGGCGTGCCGGTCCGCGACAAGTTGGAGCAACTGGATCAGCGTCTTGGGGGCCATCGCCTCAACAGCTGGGCGAGCTACAGCGAGGAACGTGCTGACCCTTAGGCGTGCATTTCCCAACCGAGTAGGCCAAAAAATTTTCCCGTACGCGCGCTCAATCGGGGTGGGCCGCAAGGGTCATCGAGGGACGTAAGACCGGCGCACCAAGTTTGGTTCAGAGGGCTCAGCGCCAGGCCGAGGGCGAGTTCCGCTGCCGTGCACGCCGCGTTCGACCGGGGTCCGGTCATTACAAAGTACGCTGGCGTGACGAACGCCTCACTGGGTAGGCTTCCCGTCAACGGCCCGTCCAACAGGCGCCGCAGGCCCGCCCTGCACGCCACAGAGAGGCCGATTGAAGGGAGCCGACCATGAAGCGCCGCCACCTCCTGCCGCTGCTCGCAGCCCCTGCTCTGATCACCCGCGCCCGGGCGCAGGGTAGCGCCCAGGGCCGCCCAATCACGCTGATCGTGCCCTATGCCGCAGGCGGCGGCACCGACATCGTGGCGCGCGAGCTGGCGCCGATCCTGATGGAACAGCTCGGTCAAAGCGTCGTCGTGGAGAACCGCGGCGGCGCGGCAGGCCATGTCGGCGCCACTTCGGTCGCCCGCGCGCGGCCGGACGGCACCACGCTGCTCTTCGCGGTGTCCACCAACATCGTCGTCAACCCGCACCTGCAGAGGACGGACAAGATCAACCTGTCCAGCGTGCTTTCGCCGGTGACCAAGGCCAGCTCCTACCAATACGTGCTGGTGATCGACCCGAAGCTGCCGGTGACCAGCCTGCAAGAGCTGATTGCGGCAGGCAAGCAGCCGAACGCGGATTTCAGCTTCTCGTCCGGCGGCGTGGGCTCCAACAACCATCTGGCAGGCATCCTGTTTGCCGAGGCAGCCGGGCTGCAGATGGAGCACATCTCCTACCGCGGCACCGCCCCTGCCCTGCAGGACGTGGTGACCGGGCGCGTCACCATGAACTTCTCCTCGCCGCCACCCGCGGTGCCGCTCGCCAAGGAGGGGCGCCTGCGCGCCCTGGCGGTGACGGGCAACCACCGCTTGCCGTCTCTGCCCGATGTGCCGACGCTGTCCGAGGCCGGGTTGCCCGGCATCGTCATCCTAGGCTGGCACGGCATCTTCGCGCCTGCCGGGACGCCCGTTGGCGAGATGAGCCGCCTGGAGGCTGCCGCCAACAAAGCCATCCGCGATCCGCGCTTCGCACGCAGCCTGGAGCGAGACGGCCTTGAGGTTGCAACCGCACAGCCACGCGCCGACTTCGCCGTGGCCATCCGCGAGGAGTACGAGTTCTGGGGCAAGAAGGTGCGGGAGTTGGACCTCAAAGCGGAATAGCCAGAGACCGAAGGCTGGCGGCGTTTGCTTCGCCTCACCTTTGGCGAGACGGAACCTCGTCGCCCAACCAGCCCTTGGCGCCGACCTCATTGCTCCGTTGTGGACATCGCTGACGGAGACACACGCACCATGCTGACGGCGGACGAGCGCCAATTGCACATCCGGCTAGCTGGCATTGATGCTCCTGAAGCCGCCAACTTCATGGAGCGAGGATCCGGCAGGGACTGTCCGGCCTTTCATCCGGCAATGACGGTCCGTGAGGTGTAGGGCACCGGCCGCTACGACAGGGAGGTCGGCACGCTGCTCAGTCGGCACCCTGCTCAGTCGGCGCGCTGAACGTGAACCAGGAGATGCGGCACATCGCTCTATCTGAAGTCCTCACAGGCTGACCGCTGAACTCCGACCAAATCCCGGATATGCGATCTCGAATTCACAGGAGCGCTCACAGGCCCATCAACACCAATATCGGCTGCAATAGATGATGCTATAGGTTCCACTGCGAAATTGATGTCATCTGCATTTCATTCCGAGATTTTTGTTTACTCCAAAATACAGAAGCATGTCCGATATTCTAGAACTGAACAATAAAATAAACGTCTTATTTATTTGTAGCCTTGCCCCGCGCCTTTCGAACTCTCCATGTTGCAGATCGCCCCGCGTCGCATCACGGCGCTGGAAGGGTCGGTGGAGAGCTATTGCCCATGGAGCAGCCATCATTGGAACGCCTTTTGGCATCGGTTGCCGAAGGCGATCGGGACGCTCTCCGCGTCATCTACGAGATCAAGGCAGGACGATTGCTGAGCGTGGCAATGGCCATTCTGCGCGACCGTGATGCAGCTGCCGATGCCGTCCACGATGCCTTTGTCAGGATTACGGAGCGGGCAAACCAGTTTGACCCTGCGCGCGGCGTGGCCGCTGCGTGGATGAGCGGCATCGTCAGGAATGTTGCACTGGATAAAGCCCGGATGCGGGGGCGCGAGACACTGACGGACGACCCGGAACTTGGTGACGTCCTCCTCAAACCGAGGGCACTGGATCGTCTTACCGAGGGCGAGGACGGACAGCGACTGCGCTACTGCCTCGACCAACTGGATGAACAGCCGCGAGGCGCCGTACTCCTGGCCTTCGTCCACGGCCTGTCGCATCCGCAAATCGGCGCACGTCTCAAGGCGCCCCTGGGCTCGGTGAAGTCGATGATCCGTCGCAGCCTGCTGCGCCTTCGGGACTGCCTCGCATGATCCCGGAAGACCCGAACTTGAAGGACCTTTTCGCCGGGGAATATGTGCTCGGCACCCTGGAAGCGCGTGAGGCAAAGGAACTCGAAGCGGCGCTGCCTCATGATGCTGATCTTCAGGCTAGCGTCACACGATGGGAGCGGCGCTTTTCCGTGCTCACGGCGATGGCGGAGCCGTTTGACGTTCCGCCGGAACTTTGGACACGGATAGAGCGATCCCTTGACCCGCCTACCATAGAAGCGCCTTCGGCCACGGTCACCAGTCTGTCGCGTCGACAGGGAGCCCCCTGGTTCTGGCGCGGCTGGGCGCTCGGGAGCAGCGCACTGGCGGCGGGCCTGGCGGCCTTCATCTGGCTTCAGCAGGTGCCAGAACGCCTGACCACCGTCCTCCTCAGCCAGCAGGACCAAGCCGCCTGGATCGTCGAGGCACGAGGCAACGACCTGCAGCTGGCCGCGCTGAACCCACAGCCGGTCGATCCTGGACGCGTTTTGCAGCTGTGGGCCCTCCCTCAGGGGGCTGTGGCGCCCACTTCGCTGGGGCTCATCCCACCTTCTGGCCAGTTCACCGTCACGCCGGGCAGCGTGCTGCCGAGCGCGGGCATGCTCGTCGAGATCACGCTCGAGCCCCCGGGAGGATCGACGACCGGCAGACCCACTGGGCCGGTCCTATTCATCGGGCGGCTTGCTGCAGTCCGCGGGTCTTAACTCGCGGACAGCACCTGCTCCCCTAGTGAGCGTCGCATTAATGCGCCTGCTGCAGTGCATGGGTGTAGTAGCTGTTCAAGGACAGGCTCATGCTTGCACCGGAAGTATCCTTGTCTTGCTTCGAACGAGCAATACAACCGCAGCGAGTGCGATTCCCAATCCGATTTCTCGCCTGACCCTGTATGAAGAGGCGTGGGTACCGGTATCATCTTCTTCATCAGTTGGATTTATTTATCACGGGAACGCGAATTCTGCATCTGATTGGCTAGCCGCGCCGTAGACCCTGTGGCGGGTTTGAAAATCTGGCGGCTTGAATGGTCGCCGCCCCCGCTAGCATCGGCCTGAAAAATTCGGGCCGTGTTCTCTCCAACGAAGCTCCCCCAATCGCGGGGGACAAGATCCTAGGAGAAAGCGAATGCTTGGCATCTTCGACAAGGGCCACGGCGGCAACGATCACGGTGGCAAGGGTGGCGGCTGGAACGTCGACAAGGACGATCACAGCGTCAACAACTCCCACAACGACAGCAGCGTCAACGATTCCTACAACGACACGGATCTGCTGTCCGGCAACGACTTCCTGAACGGCAACAGCCTGCTGTCGGGTAATGATTTCTCGCTGACCCTGATCGGGTCCAAGGATGGCGGCGGCCATGGTGGTGGCCACGGCGACTGGAATCACGACTACTGATCATCGCGCGGTGTGCGAGCGGTGCGGCGGCCGGTGGTGCCGCCGCACCTTTCCGTCGCAAAGGCGCTTGACGCGCCTTGTCAGTGGGAGCCGCCGCATGTCCCAGTCGGACGCCATGCCGGAGCCGGATGCGGGAGAAGGTTCAGGCCTGCGAGCGGCCTGCATGCCCTACTTCGTAGCGGCCGCCGTCTTCAGCGGCGCCATCAACCTGCTTTATCTGGCCTCCCCTCTCTATCTCATGCAGGTCTATGGCCGCGCGCTGCCCGGCCGCAGCGAGGCGACGCTGCTGCTGCTTACGCTTGTGCTGCTCCTCGCTCTTCTTGTCATGGCGTTGCTCGATGCGGTGCGTGCCAGGATCCTTGTCCGCGCAGGCATCCGCATGGACCACATGTTGGCTGCGCGCCTGTTGGCGACGCTGGCAGCACGCGGCACACGCCGGGAAGCCGGAGGCGGGGAGCGCCGCGGCGAGGCGCTTCGCGACCTGGATCAAGTGCGCCAGGTGATGACCGGACCTGGGGTGCAGACGCTGTTCGATGCGCCGTGGACGCCGGTCTATCTGGTGATCCTCGCCTTCATTCACCCATTGCTCGGCGCTGTCGCAGCCGCCGGTGCGATCTTGCTGTTGCTTGTCGCCCTGCTAACGGAATTCGCCATCCGCAGGCCGATGCGCCGTGCGACAGAAGCGGCGAGCCGCTCCTATGCCTTCGCCAGCGACGTGCTGCGCGGATCCGAGCCTGCTGTCGCGATGGGCATGCTGCCCGGCCTGGTCGCGCGCTGGCAGGACGATCGCTTCACCATGATCGGTGGCCAGGCGATCGCAAGCGACAGGCATGCAGCATTCTCGGCGGCCACGCGTTTCCTGCGCCTGTCCCTCCAGAGCCTGATGCTTGGCGTCGGGGCCTGGCTTGCCATCGAGAGGGCGGTGGAGCCTGCCGTCATCTTCGCGGGCGTCATCCTGATGGGGCGGGCGCTGGCGCCGGTGGAGCAGGCCGTGGGCGCAGGACGGCAGATCACTTCGGCCTGGGAAAGCTGGCGGCGCCTGCGGAGCCTTTTCGCCGAGGCGCCCGCGTCCCGCGCGCGCATGACCCTGCCGCGGCCCGATGGCCGTCTCGAGGTCCGCGACCTCGACTATCGTCTTCCCGGCGCCGACGGTCGGCAAGTCCTGCGCGATGTCTCCTTCGCGGTCGGCAAAGGGCAAGCGCTCGGCATCATCGGGCCCAGCGCTGCGGGTAAATCCACCCTGGCCCGCTTGCTGATCGGCGCCATGGCGCCGGGCCGGGGCTCGGTGCGCCTGGGCGGCGTCGACCTGCGCCAATGGGATCATCAGGCGCTCGGTCGGCATGTCGGCTACCTGCCGCAAGATGTCGGCCTTTTCGCCGGGACCGTCCGCGACAATATCGCTCGCTTCGGCCAGGCCTCGGACGAGGAGGTCGTCACGGCGGCGCTGCACGCCGATGTCCACGATATGATCCTCGACCTGCCGCAGGGCTACGACACGCCGGTCGGCCCAGGCGGCGCCGTTCTGTCGGGCGGGCAGCGGCAGCGCATCGGCCTGGCCCGCGCGCTGGTGGGTCTACCCAGCCTGGTGGTGCTCGACGAGCCGAACGCAGCGCTCGACGCCGAAGGAGAGATGGCGCTGCGCAACGCGCTGGAGGCGCTGAAGAGCCAGGGCGTCACCTTCATCGTCATCGCGCACCGGCCCAACATCATCGGCGCCGTCGACGCGCTGCTGGTGCTTGAGGACGGCGCGGTGAGCACGCAGGGCCCCCGTGCCGAGGTCATCGACGCCCTCCGACGCCAAGCGGTGCGGCCGGTCGAGCGCGAAGGCGAGGCCGCGGACCGATCCCGCCGCGATGCCACCGGCGGGACCCCGTCATGAGCGGCGCTGACCTCCCTATCCACCCGCCGTTGCTGCGTGCGACGCCGCCTCCGGCGGACGCGCGTGGCCTGATGGTGTTCGGCGCCCTCGTCCTCGTCGGCTTCTTCGGCATCGCTGGTGTCTGGGCGGCCCTGGCGCCTTTGAGCGGCGCCGCCCTCGCGCCCGCCGTGGTGATGGTCGACGGCAACCGGAAGACAGTCCAGCACCAGGAGGGCGGCATCCTGCGATCGATCCTGGTGCGCAACGGCGACCGCGTGCTGGCGGGGGCGCCGTTGCTACGCCTCGACGACACCACCGCCCGCGCTGCCTTCGACGTCCTCGAGGCGCAGCACTTGGCGCTCGCGATAACTCAGGCGCGGCTGGAGGCCGAGCGGGACGGCGCCCCCGAGCTCGCCCTGGACGCCGAGACCAGCGCGCGCCGCGATGCGCCGTCCCTTGTGAGCCTGATCGCCGCACAGTCGGCGCTGCTGACTGAAAGGCGGCGCCAGCTCGACAGCGCGACGGCGGTTATCGAGCAGCAGGTCCTGCAGCTGAACGAGCAGCTGGGCGGGGGCGCGGCGGAGCTCGACGGCATCGAGCGCCAGCGGCAGCTCATCGCCGACGAGGTCGAAGGCCTGCGAACCCTGTTGCGGCAGCATCTCGTTCCGCGCAGCCGGGTGCTGGCTCTCGACCGCACGGCTGCGGCCCTGGATGCCGACCGGGGCCGGGTCGTCGCTGAGATGGCCCGCGCGAAAGCCTCTATCGGAGAGGCCCGGCTCAGGATCCTGCAACTGCGCCAGCAGCGGCTGACGGAGATCTCTGAGGCCCTGCGAGAGACCGGCGACCGGATGGCGGAGGTGCGGCCACGACTTGAGGCCGCCCGCGATCTTCTCGCCCGCACCGTCATCCTGGCGCCAAGCGATGGCGAGGTGGTCGGGCTGAGCGTCTTCACCGAGGGCGGCGTCGTGGCGCCCGGCGCGGCGCTGCTTGACATCGTTCCTTTGGGCGCGCCGCTGGTCTTCCAGGCCCGGCTGCGGCCCGAGGACAAGAGCCGGGTCGCCGCGGGCATGGCGGCGGAAATCCGGCTCTCCGGCATCACCGAGGCGCGCGACCCGCTGCTGCGGGCCCGGGTGGCGATGATCTCCGCGGACCGCCTGTCCGATCCTGCCACGGGCGATAGCCACTACGCCGTGGAACTGCAGGCGGATGCCGCGGATGCGCCGACGGCCGAGGTGCTTCGCCGCATCCGCCTGCAGCCAGGCATGCCCGCGCAAGTGACCATCGCGACCGAGCCGCGCAGCCTGCTCGACTACCTGGTCGGCCCCCTGCGCGAGCGGCTCGGCCGCGCCTTCCGGGAGGAATGACCATGGCTCCGCAACGGCGCCGCGCCCCGCGCGCATCCATAATCGACCTTCTGGAGGAGCCGGAAGCGCTGCCCTTGCTGCGCCGTCGACGCGCCAGGCAGAGTGCCCGACCCGGGCCACAGGAGGCGCGGGCCCCTCGGCCGGATCCGCGGCGGAGCGAGGCGGCCGCGCCGGACGTCCCACCAGGCGATGGCGCGGAGGCACCGCGGGCTTGGCGCTGGGGCACCGCGGGCGGCGCCGCGCTGGTGTTGGCCATGCTGGCGGTGCTTGGCGCTGTTCTGGTCGACCGTGCGGACCCGGAGCCCGTCCTGACGGTGGCGGAGGGGAGCCGTGAAGCGGCCATGCCCGAGGCTGCACCCGAAGCCGCATCGGTTGCGCCCGCATCGAGCATGGCCCAGGCCGATCAGGCGGACGGCCCTGACGCCCTGTTGGAGGAGGTCGGTCGGTTGCTGCGCCTAGCGGACCGGCTCGATCGCGACATCGACAACTTCGTCCAGGCCTCGCGTGTCCCTGACGGCATCGAGATCGCTGCGACTCCGTCGCCATTGCCGCGGCCCGAGCAGGTGGTGGCGACCGGCGCCTTCACCCCGTTCCCGGGCAACGGTCCGGACCTCGCGGCCGCCGCTCATAGCGTCGTCGAGAATAACGCGGCTGTCCTGCCTCCCCCGGCGACCATCGCCCTTGTGCCATCCCCTCTGGTTGAGGTGCCTTTCATTCCGATGGACATGCTGGCGGGCGCCGTGCCGCCGCCCGATGGGCCGAACACTAATCCCCTGCCTGCCAGCCGCCACGGCGCTCCGGTAACGGCGGCCGATGTCCGCGCTTCGCCGCCGAAGCTTGCCGCTGTGTCGGAGGCCAGGCCGTCGCGCGCGATCGTGGCAACCCCTGCTCTCGCGGCACGCCGGTGCCAAGCGATCATCCTTCGTGTCCAACTCGGTGAGGAGTCCTCCCATGCAGACCAACGATTCCTTCGCGCGGGCTGCCGCTAGCTGGCGGAGACCCGCCGCCTGCATCCTCGGGCTTCTGATGCTGGCGGGCTGCGGCCTTGCGCGCGCGCCCGGAGACAATGCGACGGACACCCTGCCCATGCGGGTCGTAGGCGCCCCGTCGCCGCCGCTGGATGCGCAGCGCTTCGACGAGGCGGTAGCCAGCCTGACCGTGGCCTTGATCGACCGGGCGCAGCTGGATCCTGCGGACCAGGCCACCGGACACATGCTGGTCGTCGACCCGCTGATCGACCGGGCCACCGGGGAGCAGACGGCCAGCACCCGAGCGATGGAACGGCGGATTGGCACGGTGCTGCGCGAGCGCTATCCCGACATACGGCTGGCGCCACTGAGCGCTGCCAACCTCGCTGCCAAGCCTCTGGTGCTGCTGGGGGCGATCACGGCCGTTGCCGATGCCGGGATCATCCCGCCGACGACGCAAGCCGATCCGAAGGTCTATCGCATCTGGGCGGTGCTGGGAGACCTGCGCACGGGCAAGGTGGTCTCCCATGAGACGGCCTGGGTCCGCGCCGAAGAGGTCGATGCGGCCCGCACCGTCTTCTATCAGGACAGTCCCGGATGGGGCCCGGACGCCGTCGTCAGCGCCTATCTGAAGACCTGCGCTTCCAACGCGGGCGACCCCATCGACCCGCAATACCTGGCTTCTTTGGAAGCGCAGGCCTTTGCTGCCGACGGCACCAGAGCCTACGAGCAGGGCGAGTTTGGCGCGGCGCTCGTGGCCTATACGGAGGCGCTGAACCGGCCAGGCGGCGACCAGCTCAGGGTGCGCAATGGCCTGTATCTCAGCAACCGCGCGCTGGCACGGCCTGTTGCCGCAGAGGAGGCCTTTGCCGGGCTGGTCGACCATGGCCTGAACCGCGGCCGTCTGGCGATGAAGTTTCTGTTCCAGCCGGGCACGGCGAAGGTCTCGGCGAACGGAGCCACCGGCCGCGAGTATCCGATGTGGCTGCGCCAGATCGCACGGCGGACCGCGCCGCGGAACGTCTGCCTGGCGATGACTGGCCATGCCAGCGCGACAGGGTCCGCGGCAAGGAACCTCCTGCTGTCGGCGGAACGCGCGGAGGCGGTGCGCAGCGGCCTGGTGACGGTGCAACCTCAACTGCGAACGCGCACCAGCGCATCGGGCGTCGGGGCTTCAGAGCCGCTCGTCGGCAGCGGAAGGGACGACGCGACGGATGCGCTGGATCGTCGCGTGGAGTTTCAGCCCCAGGCTTGCGTGCCACAACTGGCCGAGGTCACAAACTAAAGCTGGCTGACGCATTTAGCGGCTAAAGATGCATGGAGCGGCAACGGCACGCGAATCAAAATGGGGATGGCGGACGACCTCAAAGCAGGCCGGTCGGTAGTCTAGGATCCCGGTTACATCCTCAGCCACCTGCCGCAGCGCACCGCCACAACTACGATAGGCGCAACCTCTGGATGACAGGTGCTCAAGCGCCAGATGCGCATCCGCCTGGCTGGTATTGACGCGGCAGAGAGCCGACAGCCCTATCGGACGCGAGCCCAGCAGGAGTTCTCGGGCCTGGCGTTCGGCAAGAAAGGCCGCATCGAAATGCAGGACACTGACCGCTACGGGAGAACGGTCGGCACCTTATTCATCGGTGCGCTGAACGTGAACCGGGAAATGGTTCGGCGCGGGGCGGCGCGGGTGTACGCTCAGTACAACCTTGATCCGGTGCTGCCGCGCCTCGAGGTGCGGGCCCGAGAAGCTCGCGTCGGCCTTTGGACCCCGCCGGAGCATGAGCGCCGAGCTCCCTGGAACTGGCGCCACTCGGGCGGTGCCTTCGGCCGGGCCGAAGCTCAGTGCTACTTCCGTCAGTGCGGAGTGACGCGGCTGGATGGAACCCGAGACGGTATCCCGTGCGAGCGTCTCGGTCGGTGGGTCGGTGACAGAGGCCGCGACGACAAGCTGCGACGCCTCTTGGGAAACCGACTCCGCACTCCCGCCCTGTGGTCCGGCTAAAGGCTGCAGGGGTGAGCTCCATGCAAGGCTTCAACCTTCCGGCCACCTGCTTCAAGCCGCTGACCGCGACCGGCGCCAAGGTCGGTAAGTTTGGCAGCGCTTCCGCACCGTTGAGGTTAATATCGTTGCATTCCAACTCGTAGGCCCGAGCCTTCGCACGCGGCGCGCGGAGGGTGTTCTACGGCGCAGATGCTCCGCCTCCGTCCGGGGCGTCAACGTCCACTCAGAAGCTGAAGGCCAAGCTCTGCCAATTGCCTTCAGCACTGGGTGGTGGAAGCAAGCTGTCCAATGAGGTCTTACATCACCCATATTCGGAGATCTGCTTGGTGGGGCTGCTAATGGCATGGCGAGCGGAAACTAGGTGCCATCCAGATCGTCTTGCTTGATAGCCTCCTGATGGCCTTGGTCGCAGGCTGGTAAATCAAGAAGACTGGAGAAGACGATGGCAAAGACGACGATCGCCGATTTGTCCAAAATGATGGCCGACATTGATTTCGCAACGATGTCGACCACCGCCGTCACGGGCGGCATCACCTCGCGCCCGATGAGCAACAACCGCGATGTCGAATTTCAAGGCGATGCCTACTTCTTCGCCTACGAAAGCTCCGCAAAGATAGCAGAGATCGAGCGGGATGCAGGTACGAGCCTTAGCTATGCCGGTTCGAAGGGACTATTGGCAGGCACTCCAATCTTTATCACTGTGAAGGGCCACTCCACCCTCATCAGAAACAAGGCAGATTTTGCGGCTCACTGGGCAAAGGAGCTTGACCGTTGGTTCCCGCAGGGCATCGACACACCGGGTGTCATCCTCATCAAGGTTCACGCCGCCAATATTCGATACTGGATCGGCGAGGAGCAGGGCGAGCTGACCTTCTGACGAAGCACGAAGGCCCTTCCAGCTATTTGGATAGGCTGTGCTTACGGCACGGTCCAGTAGTCGAGCACGCGTGACAGCGCTTTTCTCGTCGTGCGAGGTAGGGCATAGCTATACCCAGCAAACCTAAGTTGCCGATGTTTTCTCACGGTCGGGGCACCAGTGTAGCGCTGAGGAAGTGCTGATTTTCCGGTAGCTGGCCTGCCAATCGCCATTGTGGACAGCTACCTGCGCCAAGAGCCAATCGTCCAAGGTGCAGTGGCTGACAGCCAGGTACGATTCTCGGCAGCGCGTGTTGATGAAGAGGCTTCAACAGAAAGGACACGTCATGGACGATGCACGAATCTGGGAATTTGAGGAAAGCCTCTGGACCGCAGATCCAGAGCATTACCGAAGCAGCATCAGCGAAGAATGCCTCATGGTCCTGCCGGAAGCCCCATTTATCATGGGACGGGATAAGGCAGTTGAAGCCGTGACGCAGTCGCCGCGATGGACCAGTGTGTCATTTTCCGCGCAGCAGGTCCGTCGTCCCCAGGAGGGACTGATCGTCATCGCCTATCAGGTCCACGCCAAGAAGGGCGAGGATGTTTCATATGAGGCATTCTGCACCTCGGTTTATCGACGTCTCTCGCACGAGCGTTGGGATGTTATCCAGCACCAACAGACGCCACCGATAAAGGTGACTTCGCGAGATTGATGCTGAAGACGAGAAAAGATGGGTCACGTGGCGTGGCCACGCCCTAGTCGGTACAGGTGGCGTTGCCCTTCTCATCTATCATGGCTGCGCCTGCCTGCTGCGGCAGCGACCTGCGGGCCTCCGGCCACCACCGCAGTAAAGCCCTCCAGATATTCCGGCTTCAGCCTTGTGCCACCGAGGCTGTCAAAGCTTTCTGCAGCAGATGCTGGGACAAGTCCCGAGTACCTGCCAGGCGGCGCTTGATGATCCAGTCGATAGGCCGGGCGCCCTTGAAAGGTGCCTCTGCAAGCGGTGCACTCACCCAGGCCGATGACTGTTTGGCCAAGGTGTTCAAAGTGGCCTCGATGTTCTGCAGCGCCTGAAGCAGTCCAGCCTCTTCCGAGCTCAGCTTGAAGCGAGGCCGTTGGCCTTTCGAGGTCAGTTCCCGCCCGCGGTCGAGCAGCCGCAGTGCACTGCCATCCTCGACGCCCCATCGATCCATCAAGGCCCAGAACGTATTTGAGGTCAGGCCCGGCGCTGTCCTCGTCCTCGAAGGAGACGTCCCCGGCCGAGACAGCGTGTCGCGGCGCCCGGGTCCAGTCGAGGAGGACTGCGGCATAGACCTGCGGCCTCGTAGCTGTACGACATTGGATCCCTTTTTGTCTCCCTCGCGCCCGGCTCGCTGGGACTGCAGCTTCTGGGCCGCTGCGTACGTGTTGGGTGGCGCCTTCGGCGGCGGCGGCGGCTCGGGTTCTGGCGGCGCTGCGCGAGCAGCCGGTCGCGAGCCCTCGAGGTCGACGCCGAAAGCCAGGCAGAGCTCGGCCAGCGCCTCCTTTGTCATTTTGATAGCTTTGTTGACAAGCGTCGCGCTCGGAGGCTGCCGAGGACTTCCATCATCCTGAAGTGCATGCCGGTATCCCGTTTCCGCCACCAGCGCTTGCAGCTTTTCGACAGCAGGAAAGTGGTTCGGAATCGCGTGCCAGCGCGCCTCGCCTTCTCCATCAAACCGGCCCACCGCCGATGCGCTCAGGGCGGCGCCCATTTTCAGAACGGCGGCGTGCACGAGCGTTCTCGCACTCCTTGCGCTCCGGCTGCGGACCAACTTCCGAGCGTCTTCCAGATCGGCGGCAGCCATCCGCAGCAGATTGCCAATTGCGCGCCGTAAGGTGGCCGGACCCGCCGCTCTATCCGCCATCAAAACGTCTCCGGCGCCGGATCCGTCCGATTGCCCCTGGCTACGACGTCCATCCGCTCATCCGGCAGTGGCCGCTGCAACTCGCGGGCTACTTGCCAGGGCGCTTCCAGCCAGGTGGTCATTTCGTCACGCGTCGTTAGCAGCACCGGCATGGCCTTCGGGCGGATGGCGCCGACGGTCTCGTTCGGATCGCAGGTTAGGAAACCATAAAGATTGTGCTCCCCCTCGACCGGGTTCGACTTCGGGCCGCGCGTCCCGGTCCACTGCGTCCATATCCCCGCGAAGGCGAAGAGCGGCCGCTCCGGCGCCAGGCCGAACCAGACCGGCGTCTTCTTGGGCTTCGTGTCGGCCCATTCCGAGAATGAGGTGGCAGGCACCAGGCAGCGGTGCGCGGGCCCGAGCCACCGGCGCCAGTGCGGGCTGTGGGTGTTGCGGATGTTGGTCACGGGGTGGCCACCGTACTGCTCGGGCCCGGGCATTCCCCAGCGCATCATGGTCAACTCGCGCCCGCCGTCCTGGCACTGACGCACCACCGGCGCCATGGCATCAGGGTAGATGGCGGGCAGCGGCGGAAGGTTTCCCGTGCGGTCATGAAGCGCCCGGGTCAGTTCCAGGATGGCGCGCTGGTTGCTTGTCATCGAGTAGAGGTTGCACACAGCAGTTCACCCTATTTCGAGGATTCCATCTTGCCACTGACGCTGGTGCCTTGGCAGAGGTCTGACAACAAGGCGCGGGCACACGGCCGACCAGAGTGGCGGGAGCTGGCGAAGCCGCGCTCAGTGTGTTGATCGCAAGCCCTATGGTTCTCTCCCCTGCCCGGCACCCGAGCAGTCAGGCAGGGAACGAAGTTCACCGGGACACCCCAGGTTATTCCCCACATTGCAGCCTCCCACGCTGAGAGGTTTGCTCCTGACGGCCAGGCTGCATCACGCTCAGCTCGCCTGCGGCTTCGGCGAAGGCAGTCAAAATAGACTGCCTTCCCCTCCTCTCAGAGGATGCCGTCGGGCAGAGAACGGAACATGTCGCGGCGTGGCTGCGGCGGCAGGGCGACTGGCTGGCCACTGGCGGCGCTGCTGTAGATGGCCTCCATCACCATATGATCCTGGAGACCTTCTTCGCCGGGCGTGCGCGGGCGGCTGCCCTGCAGGACGCATTGTGCCATGTGGTCGATCTCTGCGGCGAACTGGTTCTTCGGCGGTAGGATGATGGCGCCCCGCTGATCCTGGCCATCCAGGTTGCGCGCCAGGTAGAGCTCCTGCCCCTGGTACTTGTAGGCATTTGGCATGTCGATCGTAGCCGCTGCTAGGTTCAACCGCTGGTATTTGTCGTCACGCGCGCCGTAGCTGGTGAAGCAGTTGGCGATGAAGCCGGAAGGGAAACGGAGCGTGAAGGAAACCGTCTCCTCCACCTCGGCATAGCGTGCGTCGCCCGCCGGGCTGAACAGGCTGGCATGGACCTGGACTGGCTCCTCACCGCTCAGGAATCGCGCCGTGTTCAGGCAGTAAAGCCCGATGTCCGGCAGTGCTCCGCCGCCTGCCATTGCCTTCTTGTGCCGCCATTGCTGCGTGCCATTCGCAGCGACGGTCTGCACATTCACAGCCGTCATGCCAACCAGACGGCCGAAGTCACCGCTTCGAATGATGCGCAGCGCCGCCAGATTGTGCGGCTGGTACTGGATGCGATATGCGACCATCAGCTTCACCGCCGCGCGCTCGCAGGCAGCTATCATGTCGCGGGCCTCTTCCGCGCTATTCGCCAATGGCTTCTCGCAGAGAACATGTTTGCCTGCCGCGGCGGCACGCTCGACGTACTCGCGATGCATACCGTTGGGCAGAACGACGTAAACCACTCTAACGTCCGGATTATCGCGAAGCCTGTCGAATGATGCGTAATCATAGCAGGAGGCTTCAGGGATGCCGTATTGCTTTGCCACCGCCTGCAGCTTGTCAGGGGTTCCGGAGACCAATGCTGCGGGCCTGGCAAATCCACATTCCGCAAATGCAGGGAGGAGTTCCTCGAGACTGAGGCGCCCCAGGCCGACAATGGCGAAGCCCACCCGCTGAGCCGGTGGCAGCGGAGCTGGCGGCGGCGGGGTGCTTGGATCTGCGGCCGCACGCCAGTTGGGGAACTCGACCTTACCGTCGGTGACGCGGCCTATGTCGACCTCAGTCGGCGGAGAATAGCCCGTTTGTCCCGCGGCAGGTCCGCCGAGTAGGAGGCCTGTCAGGGCGCCTCCCATCTGAAGCACTCCTCGACGGCGACTTGGCAGAATTCGATTCAACATACTGTCTCCGTTGCGTTGGCATGCACTGGAGAACGCTTGAAGTCTCGTCGAGATTACGTCGCAGACGACGCGAACATCTGACCCAAATAGCGCATGACGGCTCAGCTTTCTTGGGCTCGACTATATTTGGCCATTTGTTCGCTCATTGGGATGAGCCACCGGCGTTCGCAGGGCACCTTCACTGGGCTTAGTATCCGTGGGCTCCCTCCGCTGGATTCGTGTAGAAGATTGCGACCTTGTTCCCCAGGGGATGGCGGAGATACCTCAGCCGCCAGCCTCGACCCGGCTTTTGTCAGCTTTACCTAGCGCGTCGTGTGCTCGGCCAGCCAAATGCCGAGACGGGTTTCCAGGGCGGCAATGCGCTTGGCGACCACAGTCGCGTGCCGCTCTAGGACCCGTCCGGCCCCAACGAAGGAGCCTTGCTCTGCGACCGCGAGCTAAGCCCTGATTTTCGTCGAGATGATCGCTTCCCAGGTCGTACACGGCCTCGGCAAAGAGGCGAGATGCCTCAAGGGCAACTCAGCCGCGCTGCGCCTATGAAGTCGACCCGGATAACCCGCTTAGGGACCGATTAGGCAGCGCTTCAATGGCACCGAGCAAACCGCCGACCTGCCGAAGCGCCTTTGTCAGATCGTGCACGGATGGGGCGCCGATGCACAGCCGTAGGCCGCACATCTCGGCCGTTGGGCAGGTCGATGTTGAGGCGGGTGGCGTCGCCAGGATGCCGAGCGCCTGCGAGGCACCGTCCAGTTGCTCCGCCGACCGGCGCGACATCGGCAGCCAGACGTGGTAGCCGACCTGCCCCGGTGCCCGCATCGCCGCTCCAGCCCGATGTCAGCGAAGGTGCCGCACTGGTGTGGGCCGCCGCAGTAGAAGGCCCACGACACTCAGGTCCGCGATGAGGCGTCCGGTGAACGCCTCCAGCGCGCCGAGGGTGGCCTCGCGCTGTTCAGCAGGGAAGACGCCCGGCGGGCGCAGCGCGGGCAGCAGGCGGGCTGCAGTAGCGTCAGCCATGTCGATGAGAACCGACCGCCCATCTGCCAGAAGGCCTGTTTCGCTGACCTTGGAGAGCGCGGCGTGTAGCGGAGGAAGCAGGTCCGGCCAAAGCGCGAGGTGCCGATAGAGGCTGGGAATGGCCCGGGCGCCCTCCTCGCCGTGCAGGGCCGCCAGCTTCCGCACCATCAAGGAAGTTTCGGGCTCCAGCCTGTCCAGCCGGGGCATGCCTGGCACGGACGCGAGCGGCGCGGGAGCACCGGATTGCCGCTCCAGCAGGCCGCCGCCACCAGCGGCTTGACCGGCCATCGCCTTCCTCAAAGCCGTGAGCAGCTGCAGGTTGGTGGTGTTGCCACGGTTGTAGATGTCGACGACGGCCGCCTGGTCAGCGGTCAGGGTTGGGAGCGCGGGCGCCATGTCGCCCGCTAGTTGCCAAAGCCGCTGGCCCATCCTGTCCTGTCCCTGCAGGACCTCGAGCGACCGCATGACCGGCCGGACGGTGGACCATGCCCAGGGCAGCACACCCGGCAGGGCTGCGAAGTGCCGCCAAATGAGATTGACCAAGGGGAGCCCGAGCTCCTGACGAAGCTCCGCATAGATGGCAGCGGTTTCTCCTGCGGCATCGGCTTCATGGATTTCGGCAATCGTCATGCGGGCTCCTCCCCGTGCTTTTTTGATGGACGGCCCATGCTCGCGCGCTGCGCTGCCGATTAGATGGGCCCGGCTATCCAGGCCATCCAGCCTCGCTAGCAAGGGCTTCCACGCTTCCCAGATTCTATTCAAGGTTCGGAGCTGATTCCGCCCTTAGATCAATCGGTTGCGAGGCTCTTCCCCTACGGATCGCGCCCGGAACGGTTCGGCTTGGACAGCTCCGCCACGGGCACATCGGGCGGCGCCTGGTTGCCGACCAATGCTGCAGGTTTACCGTGGAACTCTACGCCATACGCCCAAGCCGTACTGACCGTGGAGCTCCACGCTATCGGCATTTTCCCACAGCGTCGCCAGGGTCCCTCGGCTGGCAGATCATGCTCCCGGCCGGGGAGCTGAGCGGGACACTGCCCTGGGGCTGCCCGACCAGCGCCTAATGCTCAAGCCCTCGACCTTCTCGCCTTTCCAGTCGTTCCGCCCACCGGACCAGGCCGTTCTGGAAGCGACGCGCTACCTAGTGGCTTTGGCTTCCTCTTGCGCCCAACCTTCCTAGTGGCAGCCGCATCTGAACCGGACGCAACAGCTTCCCTCAGGTTGCTCAACACCTCGACCGGCGGATCCGTGACCTCTGGCATCGGAAACTCCTGTGCCCACGGCTGCCAGGTATCCAGCGGGGGACAGATCGTTTCCAAGGGACCACCCTTCCCTCTCTCAATGAGGATGGTTGCCGCGACCAGCAGGGCATCCTCCGCGCTCTGCAGGGTGCAATCCTGCACTTTCCTGCTCCTGACGGGACGTTCCTCAACAAGGCGCCAGCTGACAATTTGGGGCGCCACCTTGAAGCCAGTCTTCTTGCCGTCCTGGAGAACGTTCCCCGCCGCATCGGTGCTGAAGACCGAGTCAGCCAGGAGGATCGACCCCCGCTTTGGTCCTTCCGGAGGCTTGGGGGCAGCACGATGCTTGTGCATCTCAAGCACATAGGCCTTCGAGCGGGCCTCGAGGTACTCCAGTTCCGGAGCAAACGCAGGCTCCAGTCGCCGGATCGCGTCCAACGTCACCTTTTTGGTTCCCCAAAACATCCAACCCAGATGATGGTGATCCCCGAGCCGGTCCAGGGCCCAAACGGCGGATCGCAGCGCTCCCACCAGGGCCCTCGTCTCTTCCTCCAGGCGCTCTCGATACTTTGCCGTCCGCTTCGCAGTACTTGCGGGTCCCACTGAAGGGTCACTTGGTGGCCGCCCTCGCCGCCTGGGAGCGATGTCCTTCGAAGGCGATGCCTCGCTGAAGCGAGTTGGCTTCTCAGCTGACACACCAGCCACCACCGAAGCTCCGGCAGATTTCGTGACGTCACGGATTTCGGAGGCTTGGTCCTTGGAGGCGCGGCGTTGCTTGGAGCTGCTCCTCAAGCTGCGGTTCGACGCCATACCGTGTGACCTCAATCCAATCCGTGACGTCACGATAATTTCGCAACCTATCGTTTGTCGACCCTTGATTCGTGACGTCACAATAATTCGGCGCTCCATGGCGCTGGTTGCTTTCTGTGACGTCACTTTATTCTGATGCTCAAGGCTGCGTGAGGACCATCGGACCCCGCTTCCCGGCCTATCGGAGACCAGCTGAAAAGGATGACCGCATCAGGCTGCGCACTGGGCTGCCTTCACCGACAGCGAAGTCCGGGGGCGGATGCCGGGTCGTGGCGCAGCGCGCCATTCCAGGCCGAGCTTGGGCTGCCTAGCGCCTGTCCGTACGACTGAGTCGAGCGGCGGTGGGCTTGCCGCGGTGGATCACTCCGGGTCCTTCCGGTTGCCCCTGGACACGATGAGCATCTGATCGTCGGGCAGTGGGCGCTGGAGCTCGCGGGCAATCTTCCAGGGCGCCTTCAGCCAAGTGGTCATCTCATCTGGCATCGTCAGCGGCACCGGCATGGCTTTCGGGTGGATTGCGCCGACGGTCTCATTCGGGTCACAGGTTAGAGCGGTTTCCGGGCTGTCTGAATCGCTTGTGATCGCGGGCTGGGCTCGGAGCTGATTCACTGTCCATCGTGACGGCGACGGTGGTCAGGATGTCGAAGGCGCTTTCGGTTGATCTGCGCAGCCGCGTGGTGGCGGCAGTGGCGGCGGGCTCATCCTGCCGGGCGGCGGCGGCGCGCTTCGGGGTAAGCCCCTCAAGCGCGATCCGGTGGTGCGCCCTGGTCCGGCAAGTTGGTTCAGTAGCCCCTGGCCCGTTGGGCGGAGACCGCCGGTCGGCGCGGATCGAGGCATATGCCGGGCTGATCCTGGATCTGGTCGACAAGCAGCCGGACATGACGCTGAAGGAGATCCAAGGCGCATTGGCGAAAGCCAGCGTGCCGGTCGGCATCGGCAGCCTGTGGCGGTTCTTCCAGCGGCACGGGATCACGCGCAAAAAAAGTCGGCGCATGCGGCCGAGCAGGACCGCCCCGACGTCCTGAGCCAGCGCTGGGCCTGGTTCGACAGTCAGCTCGATCTTGATCCTGATCGGCTGGTCTTCATCGATGAAACCTGGGCGTCGACGAAGATGGCGCGGATGCATGGCCGGGCGCCACGCGGCCAGCGGTTGCGGGCGCCGATCCCGCATGGCCACTGGAAAACGACCACCTTCGTCGCCGGACTGCGCAACAACGGCATGATCGCGCCGATGGTCCTGGACGGGCCGATCAACGGCGCGCTTTTCCTGACCTATGTCGAGCAGGTCCTCGTGCCTGAGCTCCGGCCTGGCGACATCGTCATCATGGACAATCTCGGCAGCCACAAAGGGGCCGCCGTGAAAGCCGCCATCGAGGCGGCCGGAGCCAGCCTGCGCTACCTCCCGCCGTACAGCCCCGATTTCAACCCGATCGAGAACGCCTTCGCCAAGCTGAAGGCCATGCTCCGGAAGGCCGCCGCCCGAACCCTTCCCACCCTCTGGAGCGCCGTCGGCCGCATCTCCGAAACCTTCACCCCTGCCGAATGCGCAAACTACTTCGCCGCAGCGGGGTACGATGCTGTCTGATCGGGAAATGCTCTAGAAAGCCGTAGAGTTCGTGCTCGCCCTCGACCGGGTTCGACTTGGGGCCACGCGCGCCGGTCCTGCGGGTCCAGATCCCTGCGAAGGCGAAGAGCGGCCGCTGCGGCGCCAGGGCGAACCACACTGGTGTCTTCTTGGGCTTCGTGGCCGCCCACTCCGAAAACGAGGTCACAGGCACTAGGCAGCGGTGCGCAGGCCCGAGCCACCGGCGCCAGTGCGGGCTGAGAGTGTTACGGATGTTGGTCACAGGGTGGCCGCCGTACTGCTCCGGCCCAGGCATGCCCCACCGCATCATGGTGAGCTCGCGCTCGCCGTTCTCTGCCTGGCGCACCACGGGGGCTGAGCTGTCGGGGTAGATAGCGGGCAGTGCTAGGAGGTTTCCCGTGCGGTCATGCAGAGTGCCGGTCAGTTCCATGATGGCGCGCTGGTTGCTAGTCATCGAGTAGAGGTTGCACATCTGGCTGCCTTCCCTCCGGCGTGGCTTTCCCCACTGCGCCTGCCTGCGGGCGGAATAGCGCCTGCCGCAGTGACCATGAGCCGCTGTCGCGCGTGCGCCAGGGCGTCGGTCGGAAGCTGGGCGCCGGGCGTCATCTTCCGGTTCAGGAGCTGGCGCCCCAGTTTCTCGCAAGCCTGATCAGATGCCGACCGCTTTAGTCGAAAGTTATCCCAGTGCCTCCGGAGATGGTGCCTTCTTGAACTCGCGCCATGCCGTCTGAAGATGGCCCACTGCTGCGGTCCGCCGCTCCTCCGCCCATGACGTCAAGGCTGCCGCAGCAGGACCTAGTTCCGGCGTCTCATCGGCCAGGCGCTGCGCAAGCGTCTCGGCCACGACGGAATCGTTGAACATGCCCAGGTCCTCCTGCAGCCCCTTGCAGTGATGCAGTTGGCCCTTGACCTGGTCGGCCTTCATCAACGGCGCCATGAATTCCAGGGCGTAGCGGAAGCGCTTCAGGGCTTTCCGCAGCCCATGCAGTTCTTCCCCACTGCGGCGCCGGATGCGCTTGCCCCGCGTCCTGACTTTTCGCTCCAACTGTTCGAGCAGATCCGGTGCGGTCTCCTCGATCGGGCGAGACAGCACGTCGCCACTCCCTGTCCGCGCAACGTCGAGCGCCCAGGCCGATAGGTCGATGACCAGGTGCGTCAGGTGCGGCTGCGCGAATTCATCGGACAGCCTGGAATGGGCGCTTTTGCGTTCGGCTTCTGCTGCTCCCCGTAAGGCCAACATGAACGGGGCTGGGACGCTGCCCGCGGCATCCACCAGTGTTTCCGAGCAGAACACATCCCAGTCCCGGGCCTCGCCCAGGATGCGGCCCAACCGGCGGAGCGTCTCGGTGAAGCGGGCCTCATCTCCCTTTGCAAGGTGGGGACGGAACAAAGTCAGAGCGGTCCGCAGGCGACGCACGGCAATGCGCATGCGATGGACGCCCTTGGCATCCGCCGCAGCGGCGGCAGGCTGATTGTCCACCAGGGATGCGATGAGGCTGGATACAAGGCGGTTGATGGCTTCGGTGCCGGTGACGCCTGTGGGTATGGTGGGCGCGTCTGCCTTGACCGCCTCAGGCGGCGCACCAGTAACAAGGCGCCATCCACGCGCGGCCTTACTTTCGGGACCGAGCACCAAAGGAAGCGTCGACTGCAGCGCCAGGGCCAGTTCATACAGCGCGGCAGGAGCGGCGCCCTTGAGTTCAAGCTCCAGCTCGCTCAGGGCTACAGTTTGGCCCTTAGCCCAAAGCGACCCAACGTCCGTGGTCACCTCGATGAGGCCGCCCGATGACGGGCGGAGGACACGCACCGTCCGGGTGACACCGCTGGTGAAGACTGGTTCCACCTTCTCCGCGGCCAAGTCCCTCAACGGCGTGTCTCGCAGGAGCGACAGATCCACCTGATCCCCTGCGAGCTGCCATTCCCATTCGTGGCGGGAGAAGGCGTTGCCGTCGCGAGGCAGCTTCAGCGTCTGCACGCAACGACCGTCGGCCTCCCGTAACCTGAGCGACGCACCTGCCAGTCGGAACGACTGCGCCGACGTGTCGTAATAGGTTGTCACCTCCTGCCGGGAAGATCGGCTTTCGGCACCTTGCAGCAGGGGATGTGCGTCCACTGCATCCTGCATGCCTTCCGGCAGGAGGAACTTGATCTCGGTTTCCATTGTTGAGGTGTCTTGGTCTGCGGTCATGATCCTCCCCAACACCCAGATCGCGGCCTTCGTTGCGTACAGGGCTCTGTGACACCCCGCCTCGGAATGGCCTTCTCAAAGGCCGCCATCAGCAGTGCCGCAAGCAAAACTGCTTTCTGGCCGCAACGCCGAGAGTGCGACCGTTAATGTCGCTGGACGGCATAGCCGCAGCCCGAGCGGAAATCATCCTGCAGCGGTTATGGTGCACAGGCATCAGCCAGAACCGCTTGTGCAGACTGCGGCTATTGCGGTGTAGGTCACCGGATGTGCCGTAACGCTCCGGCCCCGACGTTCCCTAAGGCATCACGGTCTGCTCTCGCTGACCAGCCTACGTTTTACACGCCTCCGAAGCCCTGTTTGAGTAGATGGCGGGCACCGGCGGTAAGTTTACGGCGCGGTCAAATAGAGCGCGGGTCAATCCCATGATCGCGCCTCGGCTGCAGGTCAGCGAGCGGCAGTTGCACAACAGCCCCCCACCCTTTCCCTAGTGCCGCCGCTGGTGGTGAAGTCAACGCTCAAGCCTCGGGGTTCCGACGGCGCGCGAAGTCCGACGGTTTGGCGAACACGTCTCAGTTCGCTGACGCCGCTCCCGCCAGAACTCCCACGAGAGCCAGACGATCCCAACGGTGCCCCCTGCCGTGGCGGCCGCTCCAGCCACCCACATGCCAAGCACGAGCGCCGCCTTGCCGACAGTCGCCCCAGGATCCACGATGCCGTCCAGCCAGCCCACGGGCATTGGCTCACCGCTGAAAGCCAGCAGCGCGGCGGCTGGTGCGGTCACGGCGGCCATCTTCAGGGTGTAGGTTGCCAGGCTCATGGTCTGCTTCCCCTCATCGACACCAAAACGTCTGGGCAGCATAGGATGTTCATCGGCGCCTGCCACGGCTTACGGCGCCTAGGCTAGCATGGCGGCCGGAGGACTCCATGCCGCCCTACCCAGTTGATCCGATTGTCCAGGGTGAAGCTCGCCGCCTCGCCTCCAAAGATCTCGACCGCGACCTTGGCAGGGTGGCCAAGCTGCTGGCCGAGCGTGGTCACCATGGCCCTGATGGCAGGCCCTACCCCACTCGCACCCAAGCTCACCAGCTCGACGAGGAGCTCCTGCGCAGGCGCTAGGACCGTCAGCGAGCGCTCAGGGCCGAGGCAGGTGCCGACTACAACCACTGGCTCATCCAGGACGGACGAGGAACCTCAGTCGGTGCTTGGGCGACGGAGAGTGCACCGTCCGCTGAGGGCGTGGATTTGCGCGATTCGCTGTACGGGCCGTCGGTCAGGCGGGCACCGATGCCCTTCGCCGGTTCCCCCGCCGCCGTGGAGGAGGCGTTCCCCGGCCGCCTGCGCGCCCTCGTCCTCTACGGCTCCCGAGCGCGAGAAGACCACGGCGAGGGCAGCGAATGGGATGTGGCCGCCTTCATCGATAGGTTCGACCTTGGAGGGGAAAGTTGACGCCTGAGCGTGCTCGTGGTGCCCTTCCGCCGAGCATGTCGTCATCGCGCCTTGGGCCTGCCCGCGGACCAGGACGGCGTCGCCCCTGATCTCCTCGCAAGCATCGGCCGGGACCGCATTCCGTACGGCGCTCAGATGACCTGGCTTCTGAAGGGATCCCCCTTTGATAGCGGCACGTTCCTGACCTGCACGAACCGGTCAAAGGGCAGCTGCTTCGCCTGCGGGACATGATGCTGCCTAAACTCACGGCCTGATGCAGCCAAGACCTGCATCAGGCCACTCCACCTACAGTGGCCGCCCGGCTCGCCACGAGAGAGCTAACCCCCGCATCTTTCTATGCTGCCGCGCAGCATTCACTGCATCGGTGTCAGCAATGGCTTGTCCCGCGGCGGAGCGCTGGGATCTGCGGCTAATCGTTATAGGTGACGCCACGCAGCGAGCGGACGTTGTCGCGCGTCATGTTGATGGTGATGCGGCGCTCGCCCGGCGTCACGCGGAGCTGGTTCAGGTCCACCGCCACATGCTTGTCGGTCAGGCCAAGGCGGTTCTCCACCTCGATGACGACGGTGGTGACCCGGCCGCTCGCGGGGTCGATCACGAGATCCTCGACCTCGCCAATCTCGGTGTTGTCGGTGGTGTAGACGTCGCGGTCCATCAGCTGCTTGGCGCGAATGTGGTTCGCATCGATCTGCATGCCTGCCTGCGTGCCGGTGGAAGGCGTGGTCTGAGCAGTCGCTGCCAGCGGTGCAGCCAGCAGGGCGAGGCCGGTCACGGCGGTAAGAAGGTGCGCGCGCATGGTTGATGCTCCTTCGAGTTGGTGCAATGTGCAACGCCAGCACATGCCGTCCGGTTGAGGGCAAGGCGCGCGGGTGCCGCCGCCTACCGCCGATCGGGAGTCATTCTGCCTAGCATGCCCACGAAGCTTCCCCTGAACCCGAAGAAGAAGCGGCCAGGGCGGCAGGTCGCCGCGCTCCCGCTCAGGGTCCAGGATGGCGAAACCATGGTCCTGCTGGTAACTACCCGCGGGACCGGCCGCTGGATGGTGCCCAAGGGCTGGGCCGAGGTGGGCGTGGCGCCGCACGATCTCGCCGCCAAGGAGGCTTTCGAGGAGGCCGGGCTGGTGGGAGATGTCTCGCCGGAAGCGGTCGGCGACTTCACCTACGAGAAGCACCTCGACAACGGCCAGAAGGTGCTCTGCAAGGTTGGTGTCTATCCGCTCTGGGTCACCCAGCAACTGGAGAACTGGCCGGAACGGCAGCAGCGGGAGACGCGCTGGTTCACCCTGGCCGATGCGGCCCGCATGGTGGACGAAAGTGATCTGGTGAGCCTGCTGCTGAGCCTCACCGCGCCAGAGCGGCGATGAGCAGGTGGCACCTGGCGCCCCGTTCCGCGTTCTACTGACCCCGAAAAGCAAAGGTTATGCTGTTTCCCTGGGCGAGGTGAGTGACGGATGTAATCGCCCCTACTGAAACTGCGAAGCCCAAGTTGTGGCCATGTTCAGGGATGATGATTTCCTGGAACAGGGCTGCTATGTCCCCCCCCTTCCACGCTCCCGAGTGATCGAATGTTGGCTTGGCTTCGAACCGAGATGTGCCACCTCGCGCAGTCACGAACCGCTCGGGCTCGAAGCTTTGCGGCGGGCGATATCGCCTGCTGTGCCGGGAGCATCTGAGGACCATGGACGACGCACATCAGGGTTCCAGCTGGACCGAGGCCGAACGGCTCGCGGCCCTCAAGCGCTACGGGGTGCTGGACACCCCAGCCGAGCGGGATTTCGACGACCTCGTTCGCATGGCCTCTGGCCTGCTCGGGACGCCCATTGCTGCGATAAACCTCATCGACGCCGACCGGCAGTGGTTCAAGGCCGAGGTGGGCCTCGACGTGCGCGAAATGCCGCTCGACAGCGTCATCTGCGCCCGGCTGCTGCTCAGCCAGGACGAACTGGTCATCCCGGACCTGCTCGAGGACCCCCGCTTCGCCTGCAATCCGCTGGTCGCCACAGACCTTGGGCTGCGCTTCTACGCGGGCGAGTTGCTCCGGACACCGGAAGGGTTGCCGCTGGGAACGCTTTGCGTGCTCGACACAGCGCCGCGGCCGCAGGGCCTGACGGAAGGGCAACGCTTCGCGCTCCAGACCCTGTCTCGGCAGGTGATGAGCCAGCTCGAGCTGCGCCGCGCCGCCGCCGAGCGGGACCGGGCGCACGAGGCGCAGCGGAGCACCGCCGCCCGCGACCGGCAGATCGTCGACAGTCCGACCGACTTCGCCATCGTCGCGACCGACCTCCAGGGGCAGGTGACCCGGTGGAACACCGGCGCCGAGAACGTCCTCGGCTGGACCGAACGGGAGATGCTGGGGCAGACCGCCGAGCGCTTCTTCACGCCCGAGGATCGCGCCGCTGGCCGCATCGAGGTGGAGATGCGCGGCGCCCTGCGGGATGGGCGCGCCAATGACGAGCGCTGGCACCTGCGCAAGGACGGCACCCGGTTCTGGGCCAGCGGGGCCATGACGCCGCTGCGCGACGAGGCGGGACAGCCGGTGGGTTTCGTGAAGGTGCTGCGCGACCGGACGGAGCAGCACGAAGCAGGCGCCGCGCTGGACGCCCTGTCGGAGCGCCACCGGCTGGCCCAGCGAGCCACCAGCGATGCGATCTGGGACTGGGACCAGCGGAGCAACGCCGTCTCCTGGAACGAGGCGCTGCAGGCCGCCTATGGCTGGCGGCCCGAGCAGGTCGAGCCGACGGGTGACTGGTGGATCGCGCAGATCCATCCCGAGGACCGGGGCTGGGTCGACGGCGCCATCCACGCCGTCCTCGACGGCACAGGCGAGCACTGGGCCGGGGAGTACCGCTTCCGGCGGGCGGATGGCAGCTACGCCGAGGTGCTGGACCGCGGCTACGTCATCCGGGATGGCCAGGGCCGCCCGGTCCGCATGATCGGCGCCATGCTCGACCTGACCCAGGTGCGGACAGCGGAAACCGCCCTGCGCGCCAGCGAGGAGCGCTTCAGGACGATCCTGGAGACGGTGGAGGCCGCGTTCGCAATCGTGCAGGTCAAGTTCGACTCGGACGACCGTCCCGTTGATTACCGCTTCCTCGAAGCCAATGATGCCTTCGCCCGCCAGGCTGGCGTGGATTTGCGCGGCAAGTGGGTCACCGAGTATGCCCCGGAGCTGGAGCAGTTTTGGTTCGACACCTACGGGCACGTCGCGAAGACGCGCGAACCGATGAGCTTCGAGAGCTACGCCAAGGCGTTCGCGCGGTGGTTCGACGTCCGCGCCGTGCCGGTCGGCGACCCCGCGGACCGGCAGATCGCGATCATCTTCGGCGACGTCACAGAGCGGCACGCCGCCGAGGAACGCTTGCGCGCCAGCGAGGCGCTGGCGCAGGAGAACATCCAGCGCGTGCAGCTCGCCCTCGCGGCCGGGGCCATCATCGGCACCTGGAACTGGGACCTCCCCGCCGACCGCTTGACGGTGGACGAGGCCTTCACCCGCACCTTCGGCCTTGATCCCGCTCTTGGGCAGATCGGCCTCAGCTTCGAGCAGATGGTTGCCACCGTTCACCCTGACGACAAGGCCGGGCTGGTCACCGCCACCAACGAGGCGATCGCCCGCGGTGGCCCCTACGTCCACCAGTACCGGGTACGGCGCGCTGACGGGAGGTACTGCTGGATCGAGGCGAACGGCCGCGTCGAGCACGCGCCGGACGGCACGCCGCTGAACTTTCCCGGCGTTGTGCTCGACGTGGAAGAGCGGCGTGCGGTGGAGGCGGAGCGTGACCGGGTGGCCGCCGAGTTGCGTGCCCTGACCGAGACGCTGGAGCAGCGCGTGGCTGAGCGCACGGCGGAGCTGCTGCATGCCGAGGAGCAGCTGCGGCAGGCGCAGAAGATGGAGGCGGTGGGGCAGCTCACCGGCGGCATCGCGCACGACTTCAACAACCTGCTGACCGGCATCACCGGTTCTCTGGAGCTGCTCGGCACCCGCATTGCGCAGGGTCGGCTCAGGGAGCTGGAGCGCTACGTCGCGGCTGCCGACGGTGCCGCCAAGCGGGCGGCGGCGCTGACGCACCGGCTGCTTGCCTTCTCGCGCCAGCAGACGCTGGACCCGCGCCCCACCCACGTGAACCGGCTGGTCACGGGAATGGTGGAGCTGGTCCGGCGCACCATTGGCCCCGCCATTACGCTGGAGGTGGTCGGCGCCGCCGGGGTCTGGTCGACGCTGGTGGACCCCCACCAGCTGGAGAACGCGCTGCTGAACCTCGCCATCAACGCGCGTGACGCCATGCCGGAGGGCGGCCGCCTGACGGTGGAGACGGCCAACGCCTGGCTGGACACCCGTGTCGCGAAAGAACGGGACATGGCGCCCGGCCAGTATGTCACGGTAAGCGTGACCGACACCGGCACCGGCATGCCGCCCGAGGTCATCGCCCGCGCCTTCGACCCGTTCTTCACCACGAAGCCGCTGGGCCAAGGCACGGGGCTTGGGCTGTCGATGATCTACGGCTTCGCCAAGCAGACGGGTGGGCAGGTGCGGATCTATTCCGAGCTCGGCCAGGGCACGACGGTGCGGCTCTACCTGCCGCGCCATGTCGGCGAGGTGGAGGCGGCGGAGGAGATGCCCAGCCTCGCCCAGGCGCCGAGGGCGCTGGTGGGACAGACGGTGCTGGTGGTGGATGACGAGCCGACCATCCGCATGCTGGTCACGGAAGTGCTGGAGGATCTCGGCTACGCCGCGGTGGAGGCCTCGGACGGCGCCTCCGGCCTGGGCATCCTGCGCTCCGACGCGCGCATCGACCTGCTGGTGACCGATGTCGGCCTGCCGAACGGCATGAACGGGCGCCAGCTGGCGGATGCCGCGCGCCTCACCCGGCCGGAGCTGAGGGTGCTGTTCATCACCGGCTATGCCGAGAACGCCGTGGTCGGCAACGGGCACCTGGCGCCGGGCATGCACGTCATGACCAAGCCTTTCGCCCTGGAAGCACTAGCAAGCCGGATTAAGGAGCTGATCGGCGGATCGTCTACGTGAAGTCCCGCGGCTTGATTCCGCGCTCGTTCTCGCCCGACAGATGCCGTGCGAGGGCCGCCAGGCGGTCCAGCCGGTAGGGCTTTTCAATCAGGACGGCCTCGGGGCTGAACGGCTTCAGGCGTTCCCGGATGTTCGCCGCGTACCCGGTGGCGACGATGACGGGAATTTGAGGGAAACGGAACCGCGCGTGGTGCACGACGTCGACCCCGTCGCACCGACCCGGCATGCGCACGTCGGTGACGAGGATGTCGACTTGGTCCAGATGGTCGAGCAGCCGGATGGCCTCGTCCCCGGTCCCGGCTTCCACAACCTCGAAGCCGCCCTCCTCGAACACCTCCCTGGTGACCGTGCGAACCATGATTTCGTCCTCAACCAGCAGCAAGCGGTTCACGCGCGTGACTTCCATTTGACTCGGCCAACACGGCCATGGTCGCTTCAGCTCTTAGATCTTCTCGCATGAACAACTCCTGGTTGCGCCAGTCATTGTTCGCGCACGGGAGGCGTGCCAAGCGCCTTTTTGTGACTTGTGCAAGCGTGGCTGGCAACCTGCCGAGTGCCAGGTGGCTCAACACTCTCATGTTCCGAGCCGGATCTCTTGAAGTGGCGAGCCTCAGGCTGAAGCTTAACGGCCATAGCCGCTCCTGCGAGGTTGGTCAGCTGCCCTCCCTCGCATGGGCGAAGCATCTCAGTTCCCGGCGAAGCAAGTAGCGCAAGATCCGGTAGGCTTTGACACCGCCCAGCCTGGATGACATGGAGAGGACTTGGCCCTCGCTTCCACTCATACGATGGCGCCTCCGGGTCGCTCTTCGCTCTGGCTTGGCCTCGGCCAGCGAGGAGGCGTCCGAGGCCCACGGGGCAGGCTCCCTCCTGCCGAGCAGCCCGAAATGCAGGCGCCCACGAATTGCTGCGCCCATGCTTAACCTACCCTCTGGACCGAACGTTACGAGCCTCGTCCACGCGGCCGAGGACGTGGCGCTCCGTGTTGCCGCGCCGCTGGCTGAAACCGTCGACCGTGAAGGGCACTGGCCGCTCGAGACCCTGCAGGCCCTCGGCGCGAACGGACTCCTCGGCCTGCACGTCCCCAAGCGGCTGGGCGGGCTCGGCGAGGGGCTCTTGGCCTTGGCCCAGGTGACCGAGGTGCTCGGTAGGACGTGCGGCTCGACCGCCATGTGCTTCGGCATGCACTGCGTGGCGACCGCGGTCATCGCGGCCAAGGCGACGCCATCCCAGGAGGAGCACTACCTCCGCCCCATCGCCGAAGGACGGCACATCACATCCCTGGCGCTGAGCGAGCCCGGCACCGGCGCCCACTTCTACCTGCCACGGGCGACCTTCCGCCGCGAGGCGGACGGCTACCGGATCCAGGGCAACAAGAGCTTCGTCACCAGCGGTGACCACGCGGACTCCTACGTCATGTCCGCCGTCGCCCCCGGCGCCGAGTTGGACCCCGGCACCTTCACCTGCCTCCTCGTTGACCGGCACGCTCCCGGCCTCGAATGGGGACCAGTCTGGAACGGGATCGGCATGCGGGGCAACAGCTCCCGGGCCGCCGCGCTGAACGGTGTCGAGGTGCCCGAAGGCAACCTGCTCGGCCGCGAGGGCGACCAGATCTGGTTCGTGTTCGAGGTGGTGGCGCCCTTTTTCCTGGTGGCCATGGCGGGAACCTACCTCGGCATCGCCCAGGCGGCCTTCGACCTGGCGGTGGAGCACCTGCGGCATCACCGCCAAGAGCACACCTCCGAGCGGCTGGCCGAGAACGCCGCCCTGGGAGAGAAGGTCGCGGAGATGTGGGTCCAGGTGGAGCGCTGCCGCCGCTTGCTGCAGCACGCCGCCAGGGCGGGCGACCAGGGCGCGCCGGACGCGGCGCGGGCGCTGTTCGCCGCCAAGATCGATGTGGCCGACACCGTCGTTGTGGTCACCAACACCGCCATGACTCTGCTCGGCGGCCGGGGCTACCAGGAGAACGGCAAGCTGGCGCGCCTCATCCGCGACGCCCAGGCGGCGCATGTCATGTCCCCCACCACCCACCTGCTGAAGGGCTGGCTGGGGCGGTCGGTGCTAGGCCTGCCTCTCCTGTAGCCGGAGGGAAGATGCGCGCTCTGATACTGATAGGCCCGGAACCCGACGCTTGGGCCAGGGCACGGATGGACGGACCGTCCGGGATTGAGGTGTCCGTGGCTGAGGAAGCGGAGCCCGCCCAGGGCGTGGACATCCTGGTGATTTCCCCGTCTCATGCCAGCCCGCTGGCCGCCGCGGCGACCTTCAGGCGCCAGCGGCCTGCCGGAGACATCATCTTCGTCACGGCGCCGGAGCGCCTCGCGAACGTGCGGCGCATGCTCCCCTTCTCCCCGGAGATCGCGGACGCCCGGGTGCTTCCTGCTAACGCGGGACTGGCGGAACTTCGCCGCGCTCTGGCGGAAGCCTGCGAGAGCGTGACGCGGCGCCAGGCCGCCGATAGCCTGCAAAGTCGGCTGAACGCCAGGATCTCGGAGGTGACGCGCCTCGGGCCCCGCGATCTCGCGGAGCACCATGAGGGCGGCAACGCCCTGACGGAGCGCTACCTGTCCACCATCCTGCGGAACGCGCCGGACGCGCTGGTGGCCACGAGCTGCGACGGCGCCATCGTCGGCTGGAACGCCGCCGCCACGCGCCTCTTCGAGGCGAGCTGGGACGAGGTGTCCGACAAGGACTTCACTAGCTTGGTCGCGCACGAGGACAGGACGGCGGCGGCGGCCCTGCTGGCCCAGGCAGCGGCGGGGGAGAGCGTGACGCCGCAGGAGCTGCGGGTGCAGACCAGGGACGGCGCCTTTCGAACGCTGGAGGTGTCCGCCGGTCCGATCGGCGGCGGCGCCATCGTGGGCGTCTCCTTGATCGCGCGCGACATCACCCGGCGCAAGCGGAACGAGGCCAGGCTGCTCGAGCTCAATGGCACGCTGGAACAGCGCGTGGCGGACGAGGTCGCGAAGCGCGTCAGAACCGAGGAGGCCCTGCGCCAGAGCCAGAAGATGGAGGCGGTGGGCCAGTTGACCGGCGGCCTCGCTCACGACTTCAACAACCTGCTCACGGGCGTGACCGGCAACCTGGAGCTCATGCGGAGGCGCATCATGCAGGGGCGGACCCACGACCTTGAGCGCTACGTCACGGCCGCGCATGGAGCCGCCGAGCGCGCCGCCGCCCTCACCCACCGCCTGCTGGCCTTCTCCCGGCGCCAGACTCTGGACCCCAAGCCCACCGACGTGAACCGGCTGGTCCGCGGCATGGAGGAGCTGGTCCGGCGCACCGTCGGCCCTGCCATCGAGGTGGAGCCGATGGTGGCGGCAGGCGGGCTCTGGCCGACCTTGGTGGATCCCGGGCTGCTCGAGAACGCGCTGCTTAACCTCTGCATCAACTCGCGCGACGCCATGCCGCAGGGCGGCCGGATCACCATCGAGACCGGGAACCGGTGGCTCGATGAGCGGGCGGCCCGCGAGCGGGGTGTGCCGCCCGGCCAGTACGTCTCACTCTGCGTGTCCGACACCGGCACCGGCATGCCCCCTGAGGTGATCGAGAAGGCGTTAGACCCCTTCTTCACGACCAAACCCATTGGGCAGGGCACCGGCCTCGGCCTGTCCATGATCTACGGCTTCGCCCGGCAGTCCGGCGGTCAGGTCCGCATCTACTCCGAGGTCGGCCAGGGCACGATGGTCTGCCAGTACCTGCCCCGCCACTTCGGGGCGGGCGAGGCCGCCGAGCCTGTTCCGCACCTGGAGGAGGCACCGCGTGCGGAGCAGGGCGAGACGGTGCTGGTGGTAGACGACGAGCCGACCGTGCGGATGCTGGTTTCCGAGGTGCTGCAGGAACTCGGCTACCAGGTCATTGAGGCGCCGGATGGCCCTGCCGCCCTAAGGGTCCTGCAGTCTCCCCGATGCATCGACCTGCTGGTGACGGATGTTGGCCTGCCAGGCGGCATGAACGGGCGGCAGGTGGCGGATGCGGCGCGGGTGGAGCGTCCCGGGATGAAAGTGCTGTTCATCACAGGCTTCGCCGAGAACGCGGTGCTCAGCCATGGGCACCTGGACCCGGGCATGCACGTCCTGACCAAGCCCTTCACGCTGGAGGCACTCGGCAACCGCATCCGGCAGATCATCACCGGGTAGAGAATCCTGCGCCAGTTGCGAGGGGCTGCTCGCCTGCACAGTTCCGAAGCCTGAGCTAATGCGGCGGCATCGTCGAGCCGCATGCTCTAAATCCACCTTCCCGCAACGGCGACTGGGAAGTTAGCGATGGCGGAGGGTTCAGTTGCCTCAATGCTCCAACGGCCTGATGCAGACGGGTCGTGCAGGTTGGGAGAACCAACTGGGGACGCCCCAAGCACAAGGGGTGGTCAACCGGCAGCGGCACCAGTGTGACCAGGAGCGACGGCTGGCACCACGCCGTCAGCCGGGTTGCCAGAGCCTCCCCATGCTTCAGCCCAGCTCCAAACAGCGTGGCGTCGACTTCTTCCTGATCGAGGATAGTCTGAGCCTGCTCCTCTCGCGCAACAGGGCCAACTACAATGGCGCCGCCCTTCCGCAGGCCATCGCGGAGGTCCATGGCAACAAGATAGGTGGGTTCCACGAGCAGGATGCGTCTGCCTTGCAAGGGGAGGCTGTTGGTGGACATGATGGGCACCCTTCACAGCTTGCGAAGATCCGGGAGCGGCTAGCCGCCTGCCCAACTCTTAACACAGGTGAAGAGTTTCAGCTCTGGGATGCAGGGCTGAACTTGGCTCCTTGGTTCTCGACTGTGCCATACATGGAGTTGATGTATGCGCATGCCATCGTACCGGTTGGGTAAAAGCCATCGTGCTGAGCAGGGTGGACCTCAGTGTTGGTAAGGCAACCCCTGCTGCGTCCTCAGCACCAGCTCGCGGACCATCTCCTGCAAGACAGCTTCGGAGAACGGCCAAAGCACTTCGGCCCGCCCGTCACGCAGCGGGGAGGCGGCAGACAACGGCATCCCGTTCAGCATCAGTGAAGGCAGACGTCGCGCCTCCAGGTCCTTAGCCAGCTGGGCGACTTCGTTCTCGCTTCCCCAAGTGGCATCGAAGAGCACTACATCGACTTGCTCGTGTTGAAGGACTTGCCGCGCCGCGGCCGGTGTTGGCACAGGACCAACGATCTCAGCACCTGCTCTAGCCAAGCATTCACTGATTACATCGGCGCTTTCTGCATTGTCTTCGACTACCAAGACACGGCCTTCAATGGACCTTAACCTTGCAAATCTTAACATAGATTGGGACTCCTGGCTCTCATCGATAGGAGACACCGAAGAGGTGAATACTTCCTTTACTCAAGTTTAACGTCACAGAAATGAGAAAACGGGCTGCCTTCCTCTACCTAGGATCAAGCTTTTTCTTCAACGAAGTAGGTGGGCAAGCTCCCGGGCGGACTAGGATGAGCGCAGAGCGCCGACCTGTTGAATTTACGCTTAGTGACCGCACTCCTAGATTCTAGCGAGCAATACGTTTGGCCGCTTCCTGAGCAGGCTGAACAGCTCAGAGGCCTCCTGCGTACGGTCCGAGAACGAGCCGGTACCTTTGGCACCAACGCTCCGAAGAGGCAGGTCCGCTGCGCTGGGGCTGCGCGCAGACCTTACGTGGGCACCCTCCAAGTGAGAACCTCTTCTACGACTGCGCTGAAACGGTTAGGGGCTTCGGAAGAGCAAGCCGAGGGCAGCCGATCGCAGTGGCTCCACTGCAGGAGCAGCCGTATCCAGCCGGTCAGGTCGCCATTTGAGGTGTGGCCCTGCAAGCCGACCGACTGGCTTGGCCACCCATTGTTGATGCCGCCGGGCACCACCCGCCTGGAGTTACGCGGTTCCGCTGCTGCCGGTTGGGATGGTGGGGCCTATGTCGCCAGCACCACACGGTTTCGGCCCTCGTGTTTGGCTCGGTAGAGGGCGCTGTCGGCCGCGGCAACCAGGGCACCTGGCCCAATCTCTGCCTGCAGTTCCGGCGTGACGCCCGCGACGCCGATGCTGGCCGTCACCACTCCGAAGGGTATGTTCGCGGCATGCGGCAGCCGCTGCGCCTGCAGTGCTGCCCGCAGCTTCTCGGCCACTTCCTCCCCACCCGTAGTAGCGGTGTTCGGTAGCAGCAGCACCATCTCCTCGCCCCCATAACGGGCGGCCACGTCACCGGCCCGCCGGATCATCGACCGGACCGCCAGGGCCACCGCCTTGAGGCATTCGTCACCCTGCTGGTGGCCGTAGCTGTCGTTGTACTGCTTGAAGCGGTCGACATCGAGCAGCAGCAGGCTGAGTGGCTGCCCGGTCCTGGTGGAGCGGCGCCATTCCTGCTGCAGGGCGTCGTCAAAGGCGCGGCGGTTTGCCAGTCCGGTCAGTCCGTCGGTGCTGGCCAGTTCCGCCAGGCGCTGCTCCAGCAGGCGGCGCTCCGTGACGTCCCGTGACACGGCGACGGCTCCATCCGCTTCGCCGGTCCGCGGATCATGGGTGGTCCGGATCGCACTCTCGAGCCACAGCGTCTCCTGTCCGGCGCGGTGGAGGCGAAATGTCACCGTTGCCTCTCGCAACTCTCCGGTTCGAAGCCGCCCCATCGCCTGCTCCACGGCAGGCTGATCCTCCGCGTCGATGAACTCGTTGGCCGGGCGCCCTATCAGCGTCGCGGCAGCCAGACCCAGCAGGCGCTCGGCGGCGGGGGAAACATAGGTGCGTTTGCCCTCGAGGTTTATGCGCGACACCATATCGCTCGAATTCTCGGCCAGCAGGCGAAAGGAGCCCTCACTCTCCGCCAGAGCCTTCTCCACCTGGTGTCGTCGCTGCGCCTGCCGCGAGATCCGCAGGCCTAAAAAGCCGATCACGACCATGACGAGGGCGGTCGCCAGACTTCGGATGACGATCTCCCGCCGCCAGACCGCCAGGGCCTCCTGCTCGCTGACGGCCACCGCGATGACTAGAGGGTAGCGCTCCGCCCGGCGGTAGGAGTTCAGCCGGGTCACGCCGTCGAAAGGCGACGTGATCCAGTTCGTCCCCGCAGGCGCCCGCGGCAGCAACTGCCGGAACAGGGCCAGGTCAGCAAAGTTCCGCCCGGCTTGGCTCTCGATGAAGGGCTGCCGCGTCAGAAGGGTGCCGTCGGTCCGGAACAGCGCTGCTGCACCATCGCGGCCCAGTTCAAAGCGGGAGAAGAAGCCGGAAAAATACTCCGCGTCGATCGTGGCCAACACGACACCGGCAAAGCGGCCATCCGACGCCTGAACCCTGCGCGAGAGGGTGAGGATCCACTTGCCCCGCGAGCGGCTGATGACCAGCGGCCCGAGATAGGGTTGAGGATCCGCGCTTTCCCGATGGCGGCGGAAATACTCTCGGTCCGCATTGCTCATGCTGCCGGGTGTTTGCGGCAGCGAACTAGCCAGCCAGCCCCCATCGGCTCCGTAGACGAAAAAGGACAGCGCCCCCGGCGGCCTTTCGGCCTCGCGGCGCAACAGGTCATCGAGCCTCGCGCGAAGAGCTGGGCCGGTGCCATCCAGGGTAACACGCTCGACTAGTTGGGCCAGCACGGTGTCCGCACGGTCCAAAACGTCTTCCGTGTGCTGCACCAGGCTTTGAGCCAGGTTGCTGTTGGCCGTTGTCGCCCGCTGAACGCTCGCATGATAATCGCGCCACCCAGTCCAGCCTTCCAGACCTACCAGAGCGAAGCAAACCAGGAGGGTGAAAGTCACGGAGCCACGGCTGAGCGATGAGAACTCAAGGTTCGACCGGGTAATACGGCGAAAGGAGGTCCGCAATGGACGCAAAGCTGCTTCCAACATGTGCCGGTGCTTCCTTTTGAAATGCTCCTCCATCAAGAGCCTGCGGCCGCCAAGTTGATGGGTTGTTGCTGACTGAACGGTTGCCAGCGTCGAGAAGCTGCTCTCCTCAAGACAGTCCAACCCTGATCGTGTGGGCGCTAATACTCGCCCACGACGTTCGATATGTCGTCTCACTCAGCGAAGGCGGCATGGCGACGATGCTGCCGCCCAACTCAGGTGGACAGCCTCGCGTCCCAAGTGGCGAGGAGGTTGAGAGCTTCGACCGCAGGGCGTGGCGGGCTGAACAGATAGCCTTGTCCTTCGGTGCAGCCCTGGCTGGCCACCTGCTGCAGCTGAGCAGTTGTTTCAATACCCTCCGCGGTGGTGGCGATGCCCAAGGTCCGGCAAAGCCCGGCGATCGCGCCGATGATGGCCGCGCCCTCCGGCCGTTCATCCATGGCCAGGACGAAGCTGCGGTCGATCTTCACCTTGCTGATGGGGAATTTAAGTAGGTAACTGAGCGACGAATAGCCGGTTCCAAAGTCATCCATCGAGATGGAGAGGCCAGCCGTTCGCAGGCGGCGCAGCATGGCCACGGTGTCCTCCGTCTCCCGCAGCAGCAGGGACTCCGTGATTTCAAGCTCCAGCCTCTCCGGCGCGAGCCCCGCCGCGGCGAGTGCTTCGGCAATCGATGCCTCGAAACCCCCGTCGCAGACCTGCGCGGCGGAGAGATTCACCGCGACCTTCAAGCCCGACGGCCAGGTAGCGGCGTCGGCGCAAGCCTGCTCCAGGATCCACTTTCCTAACGGCACGATGAGGCCTGTCGCCTCCGCGACAGGGATGAAGGCGTCGGGACGCACCAGCCCGCGTTCCGGGCTACGCCAGCGCAGCAGCGCCTCGAAACCACTGATCCGGCGGTGAGCGAGGTCGACCAGTGGCTGATAGTGCAGCTCGAACTCTCCGTTCCGGAGTGCCCGCTGCAGATCGGCTTCGAGGTGTCGGCGGGCTTGGGCGCAAGCCTGCATCTCGGGGTCAAAGAAGCGGAACCGCCTGCCCCCGTCCCCCTTTGCCGCATACAAGGCGAGATCAACCCGCCTCATCAGCTGGTCTGATTGATCGCCGTCCCGCGGAGCGAGGACCACCCCGATGCTGACACCTATCGTCACCGGACGGCCCTCAATCAGGAAGGGGCGCCCCAGTTCGTCAATGATGCGGGCCGCGAAATCCGCCGTCTCGCGGGAGCTGTCCTCACCGCGGCGCAGGATGACGAACTCGTCGCCGCCAAGGCGGGCCACAGTATCTGCCTCACGCATGCAGGACATGAGGCGGGTAGCCACCGAGCGCAGGACGTCATCTCCGGCAGGGTGCCCGAAGGTGTCGTTGACCTCCTTGAAGAGATCCAGGTCAAGATGAAGGATGGCACATGGTTCACCTTGCTGGCTGTGCCTTGCTGCCTCAACGAGTCGCTCCTGCCACGCTCCGCGGTTCAGCAGGCCGGTAAGCGAGTCGTGGTGCGCCATATAGGCGATCCGCGCCTCCGCCTCTCGTCGCTCCGTGATCTCATGGGTGACGCCGCTGATCCGAAAGGCGCGGCCGTTGCAGTCAAGCTCGGCCTGGCCTGTCACCCGCAACCAGCGCAAGGGCCCATTGGCAGGCGAGGTGCGGAACTCACTGGCAAAGGAGCCACCATTCTCACCTCCCAGACAGCGCTCCATCGCCTCGCCGACTGCCGCAAGGTCATCCGGATGAACCGAGGCGTGAACATCCGCGCGGGTGCGCAGAGACCCGGGGGCCAGCCCATAGATAAGTTCCAGGCCGTTGGAGGCGTTGAACTCACCAGTCTCCACATTCCAGTCCCAGACGCCCATCCTGGCTGCCGCAACGGCGCGCGCCAGGCGCGCCTCGCTGTCGCGCAAGGCCTTCTCCGTACGCCTGCTTTCGGTCATGTCCTCCGTGACGCCGACGATGTGCGTGGCGGGCCGATCTCCCGCCTGGAGAGGGACCTTCTTTGTCCGCAGCAGACGCCTGCCAAGATGAGGGGTGTCGAGCGGCTCCTCTTCGATGACCATCGTCTTGCCGCTCTCGGCCGTTTCCTGGTCGCAGAGCCGGAAGAACCGGGCTTGCTCCTCCGGGAAAAGGTCGGCATCGCTCCGTCCAACCCAGCCGTCGCGACCTCGGCCGAAGATCTGCTCGGCGGTCCGGTTCACCCGCTCGTACACACCGGTGGCGACGCTCTTGACGAAGACCCCTACCGGCACGTGCTCAAGCACTTGGTCGAGGAACGTCTGCGTAACCTGCAGCTTGTCCTCGGCTGCGTGCCGCTCGCTGACATCTCGGGAGATGCAGACGATATACTCGACGGTTCCGCTGTCCCCGAAAACAGGTGCAAGCGCGTTGTCCCACCACTTCAGGGTTCCGCGGAAGGTGCGACCTGCACCAACAAAACGAGTGGGCTTTCCCTTGGCGGCCGCTCTGATGGCTCCTTGGGCGGCACCCCGAAGTTGATCCGGCCAAAAGGCTGTCCAGTCGGACCCGATCACATCGGATGCTGCAGAGGTTTCAAACAGCTGGAGACCGGGGCTATTGATGAACAGCAGGCGCCCACGAAGGTCCAACACCTTGATGCAGTCAGTAGTGCCTTCCAGGATTGAGAGAAGGAACCCTTCTCTACTCGTTAGTCGGAGTTCGCGTATGCCTGACATGGGAGTTCCCGGTCGTCTCGCGCGCGGGTGCCGCCAAGCAGCAAAACCTGACCTCGCGTAAAGGGTGTACTAAGCCGTTCCGTAGGCCGATGGCTTACCTGCCTGCAACCGATTTCCGCCTGCGTTAAACGCAGATGCGCCATGTGTCGTTCCTAAAAACCAGCGCCACATGCCAGAGCTTGCGCCGATGCATCTACGTTCATGTTCACGGTGGCAGGCAACGCTCCAGACCTGCGACTACATAAGTAAATCGCTAAAGCTTAGATGGAGCTGCCGGGTGCCGAATGGTGAACGCAGCCAGCCTGCCTACGCATTTAGCGGAGTCTGTCAAAGAGGGCGCAGCATGGCCCAGGTAGCGCTCGGCAGAGCGCCGGATCGAATATGTACGTCTGTCGGTGCAGTCGGGAGCGAAGAAATATCCAGCGCAGCCAACACCGCCTCCACGTTCACTACCTGAGCACCTCGGTGCTCCAACTGCCTGAGTAACGCATGACCGGCCTCGCTCCGCCGCGCCTCATCGCTAAGTAGGACGACATCGATCCCAGCATCCTGCAGCAGCGGCAATGCATACTCCGCTGCTGGAACAAAGCCTGCGACAGCTAGCCCATAGCGGGCCAGTTGTGAGCACAAGCTTCGGGCCACCAGGTAGCGACGTTCAATCACGAGGACGCGCCGCATCGAAAGAAGCTCAGCACACCTGATCATTGCACTCCTCTCGTATCGGCACGGGCGAGCAGCCAAGGCTGCACCGGAGAAGGAACGCCTGCCTGCATATGGCGGCGAAACCATTCTGCATCAATGGTTTCATTCTGAAACATATTTGTGGCTCTCAGGCTAGCCGTAGATCGGTGCGAATACCAAGAAAGTCCCGAAGCGCCGCTTTCAGCTCTTGTTCCGAGAAGGGCCAAGTCACCGCCAGAAAAGATGCTGCCCGAGAATGCAAATAATTCTTCAATTCGACCGTCACTCCGCCTTCCTCGCTGGTGGGAAGTAGGACGGCGCCCACATCCTCTTCACTCAGTAACCGCAGCGCCTCCTGAGCATCGGCAACGGGTCCAGCAACACCTGCGCCAATATCTTCGACGCAGAAGGCAATCACTTCGGCTGCCTGGTGACAACCTTCGACAATTAGAACGCGCTTGGCGCGATATGTAGTTTCAAACATGGCATTGATGTCTCTAAACCCATGACTACCACTACCGCCATCGAGCGCATTTACCCAGGTTAGGCTCACAGAGCATTCCGTCACGTGGTGCGTCAGCCTGTTCATGTAAGGGGCTGACGCGGTACTGCTCTTGCCAAGTTACGTTCAGCGGGCTTTTTGCTCTTGACCGGATGACCGTGACCCGATGTGCGTTCCGCCCTTCAGGGACCGCTCCTTCTCTCTCCTGGCCACCGTTCGGTTAATCCAGCGCATTCCCGGTGAGGTAGAGGGCGCTTTGTTCTAGGTGCTACGTACGACGGGCGCATCGAGCCTTATCCGTCCGGCGGCCAGCTGATCTCCAGCCCGGTTGCCGAGCACCTGCTAAAGCACCGCCAACGCTCCGCTTTCTCGGTCTCACGCTGGCGTCCGCTCAGTCACCTAATTTGGCATCGGGTTACCGATGTCAGTCCCGGCCGCCGTGCTGCGCCGTCTGCGGACCAGCTCGCCGGGATCGAGGGCCGCACGGAAAAGACGCTGCGCTGCCGCCGATCACTTTAATTCGCCCCCTTGTGACCGCCTGACGCCGGGGAGTGGCCCGCAGCTTCCTAGCAGGAAGTCCAGCCGTACGACCGCAGCACCGGGCTAGCTGCCTGAATCCCTATGCTCAGCCGAAATCGCTCCCGCTCCGAGATTCATCGCGCCCGTAGGCGCATGGTCGTGCGCGGCCGCCGCACCTGGCCCGCAGCCAGTCGGCCGCGCCGCGCCATTTGCGTGAGTAGACCGGCGATCGCGTCGGGCCCACGTCCGTCGCCGCGGCCGCGAGGCCAGCACCGCAGCAGCAGGCGGAGCCGGATGCAGAGTGGTGGCGAGCGCCTGCTAAGAACACGATTTTCGGCAACCACGTCCCGCCCCACTTGCGAAAGGACAGGCGCCGGTAACGCCGGACGCCGATGGGTCACCGATGCTGGAGTTGGTGCGTGTTGCCAAGAGCGGCTTAGCGTTCGCCTAAAAGCGAGTGGGCAGCATCATTGGCATCACCGGAAGTGGTGGTGCCGACGATGCCACCCACATGCTCCAGCCGGTCACCGTCGTCATGCGCGAGAAGGGCGCCGGAAAACTGAGGGCAGGAACATTGGAGATCCTTGGCTCCAGAGGTTTGGGGCAAGCGGTGATCGCTTTGCTACCTCGTAGCTGCCCAAGGCAGAGGCAGTCTTGCCCTGGACCAAGGCTCTCGCTGGCGCATAATCGCCTTCCAAGGTTTTAGGAGCGGAAGATGGGCAACTGGTTCAGCGTGGCAGGCGGCGGCCTTGCATGGTCGGTGGCGCTAAAGCTGACCGCACAACCGCCGAAGGCTTGCTGGTTTTGTCGTGGACCGAGCGGCAGATTGCTGGGGCCGTTTGCGCGCAGCCAGCATGCTGAACGCGCCGCCTCTAACGACATCGCGACCTTCAAGGGCCAACAAGTTGCCTCTTTGCGGGAAGGATATGTGCCCGAGGAACCTTGTTCAGCTCTGCCAGGCGCTACAGATCCTTTTGGCCAGGCATGTCTGGATAACCGCGACCATCCGGATGAGGAATGGAATCTCTGGCGGATCGAGCAGCAGGACGGCAGCCATTGCTTCGTCGTTGAGGGGCCTGAAAGTCTCGTCCCTGACCTCTTCCTCGACGAGGTTTTCGAGAATTGGGAGAGAGCGTCGAATGCCGCGTTGAAGACGCGCATTGGCAGTCGAATGCGTCCTGGCCTTGGCTAGCTCGCCCAGCTAGCGCGCTCCCAGCTCTCTTCCAGCCTTCGCATCATCTCGTCCATGCGCTTGTTGAAAGGATGGGCGGGCGTGCGGAGGCTTCCCAGCCCCTGGGCAGCCTCGTGGGCCTCGGTCTCCGCCAAGCGGGCGCGGAGGTCCCGCATGTGGGCTGCGATCGAAGTGTCGGCAGAGGTGTCAAGGGCTGCGGCCGCCTTGCTGTCGGGATAGATCCGCACAGCAGCCCACTCCTCCGTCTCCTCGGCGAAGTCGATGGCATCGAGGAAGCTGGTCTCTTGAAGTGGAGACGCCCCCGCCGCTGCGACGATGTGTGAAATTTGGGCTCTTGGCCTTTGGCAACCTCGCCGCTGTCCGCGGGTGAGCTCATGAATGCTTCCTCATCGGCCGGGCCATCCGAGCATTGGTCGATCCCGGCTTCCTAGCGCCACGAGGCATTCAATGGGGCCGCCGACCAATCGCGCTCTTCCATGCAATCACAGGCCCTGCGCCGAATGGGTACCGCTCCCTGCCCCTGGGAAGCGCCGCATCAAGCAGCCGCATAGGCATTGCCGAGCGTCCGCCTTCGAGCGCAGCGTTACCAGGACGGCAGACCCAGCGTTTGCTTCGTAAGCGTTGCTCCGAGACCCATAGCAGCGTTGTAGGGCTCAGCACGGGCTGGTCGTGGCCCAGCACCACGGCATGAGCTCGTCGATGCGGGCCTTGGGCCCTGGAGCAACGCTTACCGATCCGCTGCATACTGGCTTCCTGGTGCAGCATGGCGAGATCCACGCTCGCGGCATCGAGCTCTCGGCGCATGTTAGCCTGCGGGAGGGACTAAATGCGGTGGCCTCCTACAGCTATACTGAAGCCGAGACGACCCGGAGCAACAGTGGTGACCAGGGCAACCGGCCCTATGGCATGCCTGCGAGCACCGCCTCCCTCCGGCTTCGACCGCGGCTTCGCAGAAGGGTGCCTGCAGAGGCTGGGATCCGGCTTGGGCGGCCGCCACATCGGCTCAACCTATGCGGATGGCGCCAACACCCTGAAGGTACCTTCATCCTTTGTGGTGGACGCGGCGCTTCGCTATGACCTCGGACAGCTGACGCCGCAGCTCGAAGGAGCGCGGATCGGCGTCAGCGTCAGCAACCTGACCGACAAACGCCACACGAGCAGCTGCGTCTCCGCGGTGAACTGCTACTTTGGGGCCGGGCGCGTTGTAACCGTGCAGATGGACCACCGTTGGTGATTGCCATGTATGCCTCCATTGGCCGCCGCGGCGTCGCACGCCTTCTTGCGGCGAGTGCCGCGCTGGGCACCACCTCCGGAGAGGCGGCCGCCCCCGATCCGAAGGTCCTGGACCTCCCTCGCCTGTCACGGGAGCATGCAGGCGACGATCGCCTAGGCTGGGCGATCAGCGGGCTGCATCGCGGGCAGCTACCGCTGGCAGGTTTCGGCCAGGCGCATCTGGAGCATCCATCGCCCATCACTTCGGACTCTCTGTTCCGTGCGGCCAGCGTCTCGAAGCAGTTCAGCGGCTTTGCCATCTCTGCTACCGCGCGAATGAATGCTCGATCTGGAGGGTGATATCCGCGCCCATCGGATCTGCCGATTCCGCTTAGAGATGACGCTGTGTTAACCTGGACGGCAGGAGTTCAGTTAAGCTCCAGCTCCACCGTCCTGAACGAAGCGCTGTATCATGCCATGGCAAAATCCGACCGATCAGGAAGCATTCAGTATGGCGTACTTCCCTACCGCCCCGGCCGAGCTGGCCATCCTGAAGTGCTGCTGCTCACCTCCCGTGGGACCGGCCGCTGGGTAATTCCCAAGGGCTGGCCCATCCTGGGCAAGAAGCCGCGGGCCGTGGCAGAGCTTGAAGCGCGCGAGGAGGCTGGTATCAAGGGTATCATCAGCCCGATGCCGGTGGGTTCGTACGCTTATACCAAGGTCCTCGACGACGGAGCTATGCGTGTCTGCGAGTGTATAGTCTTCCTAATGCTTGTCACGCAGGAAGCATCGAAGTGGCCGGAACGGTTTCAGCGCAAGCGAGCTTGGTTCGCCCCCGACGAGGCAGCGAACTTAGTCGACGAGAAGATGCTTGCGCTTCTCATCCGAAGCTTGCCCAAGGTGAATCAGGGTCGGTCCTGACTAGCGCTTGCAGGCGGCGTGCACGGAACAAAGTTAGCGAGCCCCACTGCAAGGTTAATTCAGGCTTCCCCATGCTTGGATTGGACGCACTTGGGCGTCGCACCAAGCTATGGAAGCACGGGGTGTAAATGGCTAAGTGGCTATCGAGCTTCGCAACAGGCTTTAACCCCCCGCGCCAGCGCACTTACAGGCGGCGATCGCCAGACGTATTCGTCTGTCCAGGCCATCGCCACCCCAAAAGGAAGGTGAAGAAAATGCGAGAATTCACAGTAGACACCATTCGCCAACGCGAAGGTTTGGTCTTCAAGCGGTCGGATGGCGAAATTTTTTTCTTGCTTGGCAAGCCAAATGGTAACGCCGTCCTTTATCATGGCCAATTCAATGCCAACCCAACTCACCTTGGCCTCGTGGATCTTGATGTCAGCGTGCGCGATAAGCTGAAACGCGCTATAAGCTGGGTCCTCGCATACCCAAATCAGCCTGAAAGCTAAAGCAGCAGCCTGCCTTTCGGCACCACGCAGCAGCGGTGTCACCATTAAATGAATAGTCGATCGATGCAGTTCTCGGGCTATGAAGGGAGTCTGCGAACGCTATCACCTAGACGTAAGTGGCTGTTGAAACTGCCGAGCGGTTAAGGCGCAGTCTTAGCTACAGGACGGAGATCGCCGTGCCTCGGCTCTAAATAGTCAAAGATTCGCCCGTCGGCAGTGGTCCGTAAGCAGCGCAGCGCTGTCTGGCAATAGAATGCTTCAAGGCATTGCCTAAGGATCTCGGCACGGTTTACATGATGCTGCACGGCACCTAGCTCGGCCCGATGCTCAATCTTTTAACGGCCTGACACTCCGCTGTTCATCGCAAGCGGCAGACGAGTTGGGCTGATGTTGTCAGTCGGGACAAGGGCTCAATGCTGCGTTCGGCGGTGAACACGGGCAGACCGTCTACTGGCGTTACACGTCATGCCCGAAAGCTGGACATTGGCGCCTCGGTTAACCCGCTGCTTTAAGCGGCTTTGACCCGCGTCGCCCGAGCGTCGGACTATGTCGACAGAACTTCACCTCGCTTGTACGGTGGATGCTGCCAGAACCTATGGCGCAGAAGCGAAGGCTAAAGAGGTTCCCGAAGGGAAAAAGCGTGGCTTTCGTGCCAGAGGCTGGCCCATGATGCTGAGAGACTTAGCATCTACAATATCTGGTTCTACCGCATTTTCAGGCGCTAAAATGCGATGTCTTTGCTTTTACTGAATTCAACCTGCGCGACATTGCTTGCCGCGTGCTCATACGGGAAATCGTTCTGAGTAGAAGAGGCCGAAAACAAGCGGATTTGTCTAAACCGATATTTCGGGCGGAATCGATTTTTTTTGGTGGTTATTTCCGCTTCTGGCCTCAGCACGCACCGAGCAAGGGGCGGAAGCTGATCGATCGTCTTGTGCAATAGCGCGTAGGCATCCTCTGCTCGGACGCCGCCTCGTTTTACGAGCGCTTCAATCTCCTGTATCAGTGCGTCAACGACGGCTCTCGCGCCTTTCGGTGTGCGTTTCATCGCTTCTTTCCGCGCATTTCCTTTGCATAGAGTGAACGCTGGAAACGGGTGGGTGGCACTAAGATTCTGCTAGTTGGATCATCCACAGTCTGTGAGCTTCGAATCTGATCATCGCTTGAGCTGCCGCGGGGAGCCTTGCTATGGCGCGATCCAGCAGAGACGAGGCAGCTTGCGGATTGACGCCGCCCTGCTCGACCAAACTTAGCACTGCTTCAACCATGGCCGTAGCCACGTTTTGCATCATCACCGACTGGCTCAGGTCAGGCTGGTGGGGCATGGGTCACCGCTAGGCTGTTGCGAGAAGCGGCAGAGCACATGCTAAAGGCAAAGCGGTCCAGACACCGATGCGAGAGCAGCCAGTGGCCAAACATAATTTTTTCGCACGGCGTTTGTCGCAGAAGCGTAAGCATCCGGTGAACACCGCCGCCCTGGCTATGGAGAGCTGGCTGGCCGAGGAGGAGCTGTTCCGGATGCCTGCTCGTCCTCAATGATCTGCCGCAGGTTCTCGATGCCGTCCTGGGTAAAGGCGGTCACGCCATCCTCGCCGACGCCATAGACGTGCAGGCAGCCGTCTTCGGGGAACATGCTGATGGACAGGTCGGACAGCCAGTCTTCGTCCTCGCCGAGCAGTGCGGCGACATGGCCGATGGTGAACACGGCGGAGATGGCGGCCATGTCAGGCGACCTCGCTTCGGGGCGGCTGATGGGCCTGCCAGCTCCATGGCAGCAGGTCCTCGAGCCTGCTGGCGGGATGTCCCGCGATCCGGCGCAGCACATCGGCCAGCCAGGCCTGTGGGTCCACATTGTTCAGCTTGGCTGTGACGATCAGCGAGTACATGGCCACCGCACGCTGGCCGCCACGGTCGGAACCGGCGAACAGCCACGACTTTCTGCCGAGAGCGATGCCGCGCAGCGCGCGCTCCGCCGCGTTGTTGGAGAGGCAGATCCGGCCATCCTGGAGGAACCGGGTGAAGGCCTCCCAGCGCTTCAGCATATAGTCCATGGCCGGGCCAGGTCGTTCGTGCGGGACAAACGCGCGCGCTGCTCTCGCATCCAGGCTTCGAGCCCGGCGACCAGGGGTGCGCTCGCGGCCTGCCGGACGGCCAGGCGTCCCGCGGCGCTTGCACCGTTGATGTCGCGCTCGATGTCGAACAAGGCGTCGATGCGCCGGACAGCCTCCAGCGCGATCGGCGACATCACCTTGGTCGGCCTGCTCCCTGCGGCCTGCGCGGCGCTCTTGGCCAGATCCGCCAGGACAAAGAAGGGTCGCCGCGCATGCACCCAGCAGGCCGCCTCGATGATCGGTCCTGGCTTGCGGTCAGCGGCGTAGAGCTTGCCATACCCGCCATAGGCATCGGCCTGGAACAGTCCGGCATAGCGGGCGAGATGGGCCTGCGGATGCGTGCCCCCGCGGTCGCGCGAGTAGTGGAACAGGGCGGCCGGTGCCGCCGTGCCGCCAAACGGCCGATCATCGCGGACATAGACCCAGCAGCGCACTGTGTCGGTCTTGCCAGGCGCCAGCACCGGCACGGTGGTGTCGTCGCCATGGAGGCGTTCGGCGGCCATGACATGGGCCTCCAGGGTGCGCGACAGCGGCGCCAGCGCCGCGCAGCAGGCACCCACTTGGTCTGCCAGGGTCGAGAGGCTGAGCGGCAGGCCCTCCCGGGCGTAGCGTTCAGCCTGGCGGTTCAGCGGCTGGTGCTGGCCGAATTTCTCGAACAGAACCATGGCCAGCAGGTTGGGCCCCGCCCATCCGCGCGCCGTCACATGGAACGGCGCTGGCACCTGGCTCACCCTCTCGCAGGCGCGGCATGAGAATTTCTCCCGCACGTGCTGGATGACCTTCCAGCGGCGCGGGATCACCTCCAGCGTTTCCGTCATCCTCGCCCAGCTTGCGCAGCCGGGCGCTGCCACAGCACAGGCAATGGCTCGGCGCGGGCTCGACCACGCGCTCGCGCGGCAGATGCGCAGGGAATGGCTGGCGCGCCGGTCGCCTGCGGGCGAAAGGCGCGACATTGATGGTGTGCGCGGCCGCCTGCTCGGCGGCGATTTCGTCGGCCGTCGCCGAGCTTTCCAGTTCGTCGAATGCCAGGGCAAGCTGGTCGAGCAGGCGCTGGCCACGTTCAGACCTCTGGCCATAGAGCTGATGCCGTAGCTTGGCGATCTGCAGCTGCTGATGGGCGATGATCGCCTGGTCGTCGAAGGCTCGGGCCCTGGCATTGGCCAGCTCGGCCTCGATGCGCCGGGCATGCGCCGCGGCCGACAGCACCGCTGCTTTCAGGGCATCGACATCATCCGGCAGGGTTTCGGAGGGATTGTCCACGCCCTGGATGGAATCACAGAATCCCTCGCGCCGCCTCAGGAAACTGCGTCACAGGGCATCACCCGGCGGCGTCCGGCCGGAAGGTATGCCGTAAGCGTTGCTCCGCGGCCCACCTTGCCTGAGAGGGCCAATCTCGTGACGTAGCATCTCATCAGGTCGAGGTGGTGCGATGTCGAAGGATGAGGCTGGCACTGGAGCCAGCACTGGTGCTGACACTCGAGCTAGCCTCAAGGCGGAGCGGATCGAGATCGTGACGCGCGGCGAGGGTCGTCGGAGCTACACGCCGGAGGAAAAGGTCCGGCTGGTGGCGGAGACGCTGCGCCCGGGAGCGTCAGTACAGGCCGTGTCGCGCCGCCATGGCGTCTGCTCCAGCCTGCTGCACCGCTGGCGGCGTGATGCGCGGGCTGAGGCGCGCGGGCCGGGTGGTGCGGTGCCACGGCTGCTGCCGGTGCGGCTGATGACCCCCGAAGTCGCCGCGGCAGCCGAACCTTCCGGCAAGCCTGCCGATGGTGACGCCCCGCCCATCGAGATCGTGCTGCGCAACGGGCGGGTGCTGCGGGTGAGCCCGGCCACGGATCCGGCCGCCCTGGCCCGCCTGGCTCTGGCGCTGGAGGCGTGATCGCACCGCCTGCCGGGGTGCGGGTCTGGCTGGCGGCGGGCCCGACCGACATGCGGCGTGGGTTCGACGGGCTCGCGCGGCTGGTGCAGGAAGTGCTGGGGCGGGATCCGTTCAGCGGCCATGTGTTCGCCTTTCGCGGCCGCCGCGGCCATCTGGTCAAACTGTTGTTCTGGGATGGCCAGGGGCTCGTGCTCTATGCCAAGCGGCTGGAGCGCGGAAAGTTTGTCTGGCCGCAGGCACACGATGGCGCGATCTCGCTGACGCCTGCCCAGTTCTCGATGCTGCTGGAAGGCATAGACTGGCGCATGCCCGCCTGGACGGCGCGGCCGGACGTCGCGGGATAGCAATTTCGGCTTGGCGCGACGCGGTGGGACGGGCGAGGATTCCGGCATGCCCGCCGCGCTCGACATCGCAGCGCTCCCCGATGATCCGGCGCTGCTGCGCGCGATGCTGGTCGGCGTCATGGCCGAGCGCGACGGGCTCGAGGCACAGAACAACCGGCTGCGGCATATGCTGCTCCAACTCCAGCGGCGGCAGTTCGGCCGCGGGTCCGAGCGCCTCCCGGAGGACCAGCTCCAACTCGCCCTGGCCGACATCGAGACGGCGGTTGCCAGGGACGAGGCGGAGGCCGAACGGAACAGCGAGACGCTCCGGCAGGCGCGCATCGCCAGGCGCCGGGCCAGCCGCGGCGCCCTGCCTGCCCACCTGCCGCGGGTCGAGGTGCTGCTCGAACCCGAACAGCAAGCCTGCCCTTGCTGCCAGGCCACTCTGGTGCGGATCGGCGAGGATGCCGCCGAGCGCCTGGACGTCATCCCGGCGCAGTTCCGGGTGCTCGTCACCCGTCGCCCCAAATACGCCGCGCCTGCGACGGCGTCGTGCTGCAGGCCCCGGCGCCGTCCCGCCTGGTCGAGGGCGGGTTGCCGACCGAGGCGACGGTCGCGCATGTCCTGGTGGCGCGCTACGCCGACCACCTGCCGCTCTACCGGCAGGCGCAGATCATCGCCCGGCAGAGTGTGCTGCTCGACCGTTCCACCCTGGCGGCCTGGGTCGGCCAGGCCAGCGCCGAGATCGCGCCGGTGGTGCGGCGGCTGCGCGAGATCCTGCTGGGCTCGGCGCGGCTCTATGCCGATGAGACCGTAGTCCCGGTGCTCGACCCGGGGCGCGGGCGGACCAGGCAGGGCTACTTCTGGGCGATCGCGCGGGATGACCGGCCCTGGGGCGGCACCGATCCGCCCGGCGTGGTCTATCGCTATGCCCCCGGCCGGGGCCGCGAGCATGCCAGGGCCCTGCTGGGCGGCTATCGCGGCATCCTGCAATGCGACGGCTATGCCGCCTATAAGAGCCTGCTGCCGCCCGCCGCGAATGCGGGCCCGGCGCTCCTCGCCACCTGCTGGAGCCATGTCCGCCGCCGGTTCTACGACCTCGCGCAGAGCAAGGCGGCCCCGATCGCCGAGGAAACCCTGCGGCGCATCGCTGCCCTCTACGCCATCGAAGCGGAGATCCGCGGCCAACCACCGCCGCAGCGCCTGACGGCGCGCGCCAGCCGGAGCGCTGCTCTCGTGCATGACCTGTTCGCCTGGTTCGCGCAGCAGCTGGCGCGCCTGCTTGGCCGCAGCCCCACGGCTGAAGCCATCCGCTATGCTCTGAACCAGCGAGAAGGCCTGCTGCGGTTCCTCGAGGACGGCCGCATCGACCTCGACACCAATCCGGTCGAGCGCGCCATCCGTCCCATCGCCCTCAGCCGCAAGAACGCGCTGTTCGCAGGATCCGACGAAGGCGGAGAGAACTGGGCCGCCATCGCCTCGCTGATCGAAACCTGCAAGCTCAACGCCGTCGACCCCCAGCGCTACCTCACCGATCTGCTGACCCGCCTCGTCAACCGCTGGCCCAAGGCTCGCATCGATGAGCTCATGCCGTGGTGCTGGGCCACGACCAGCCCACGCTGAGCGCTACAACGCTGCCATGGGTCTCGGAGCAACGCTTACGGTATGCCGTGGATTGCGCCAGTCGATCCCATCCAGCATGTAGCCCAGCTGGGGCGCGGAAATGCCGACCACCCCATCGGTCGGCGTGGGCCACAGGAACCGGCCTCTCTCCAGCCGCTTGGCGTAGAGCGACATGCCGATGCCATCATGGCAGACGATCTTGACCAGGTCGCCGCGGCGGCCCCGGAACACATAGAGATCTCCGGCATACGGATCACGCCCGAGCGCCTGTTGCACCTGCAGCGCCAGGCCCGCCATGCCGCGCCGCATGTCCGTATGGCCCACCGCCAGCCAGACGCGCAGGCTTGCAGACGTCGGGATCATGCGCGCAGCGCCGCCATCACCCGCCGCAAGGCAGCGGCGCTGATCGCCTCGCCAACGCGGATCACCGTGCCACCGGGCAAGGTGATCTCGATCTGGCCTGCGGCGACCGGGTTCGCCTGGGTCGGTGCACCGTCGGCACGGCAGCGGCGCCGGGCGGCACGGCAGGACCATCCGGCGATACCCGCAGCGGCACGAACATCGCCGCCGGACCGGGCGCCAGGTTCCCCTGCCGCACCTGCCTGCGCCATGCCCACAACACGCTGCGGCTCACCTCGTGCCTGCGGGCAACCTCGACAAAGCAGGCACCAGGACGCTCAGCCTCCGCCACGATCCGGAGCTTGTCCTCGACCCGCCATTGGCGACGGCGCTCGATGCCAGCAATGATCTCCATTCAATCCGGCCCCTGTTCTTAGCAACGCTCTTAAGAGCGTCGATAAGATCAGAAGACAGATTCAGGCCCGCGTCGGAAGGCGGCCTTCACCGGAGGGGAACGCAGAAGCACCGCTTAACGAAGTGAGGCATCCAGCAAAAGCCTGTTGCGGGCAATTGTCATGACATCGTCGATGTCGGCCGGAAGCCAAACCGCGTCGCAGCACTCTTCCAGTAGCAATGCCTCGGTAGAGGCTACCTCAACTAGCAGCACCTTCGGCATGTCTGACCCTTGTGGTAAGCGCTGCCTGAATGCCCTTCTTCTCAATCGTGCCGGTACTGTGCTGCCTCGCCTGCAGTTGGGGAGCTTCGAGCCGCGATTATGGTCGACGTTAGTGACGACGCGAGTGGCCGCGGATACCGCCTGGTAGAGGTGCTGATGGGCCCTGGGCGGCGGCGGCGATGGTCAGAGGAAGCCAAGGCGCGGATTGTTGCGGAGACGCTCGCACCCGGCGCCGTCATTGCCAAGGTGGCGCGTCGTTAGCAGGTCTGCTCACAACAGGTGTTCACCTGGCGGCGAGAGATGCGGCACAGCGCGACACCCTCGTTCGTGCCGATCGTGGCGGAGCCCAGTGTGGCGCAACGGGAGTCCACACCGTCGTTCTTCAACCTACACGGACGACGTCTGCAATGCGCCTGCCTGCGGCGCAAAGGTCTGGCTGGTCGAAACGCGCTGCACCACGACCCCACCGGGTCTGCCGGAGCGGCATCGCCGTCTGGCCGCGCTCCCCTTTTCAGGGCTCCAGGAGGAAGGTCAAGGCTGCACACCAGAACTGGGCGGCTCGGAAATGGCAGCCGCCGCTGACGGGGCGCCATCATCGGTGCTTCCGTCGCCGTCGCCCTCGGGGATCTGCTGGAGCGGCGCCACGGTGGCCTGGATGTCACCGGCCGCGCCTTGCACGGCCAGCGCCCAGAAGCCACGCAGCACCGGCGGCGCGATCAGGCCATCAAATTTCCCGGTCGAAATTGCACCCACGTCGGCCGAGATCGCCTGAAGGTCCGGCACACCCGACATCTGGAGTTCCGCCAGCTTGGCGGTGAGCTGATGCAGGTCCGGTCGGGACACGACCACACCGGTGTCGTGGGCCCAACAGGTGAAGCCCGCGGCGCCCAGCAGGATGGCGAGCAGCCCGTTCGACCGGGTGCCCCGCCAAGTGAAGAGGTGGACGTCATCGCCCGCCCGGAAGGCTCGCCGGGTCTCAAGTCCCATGCGCCGGAAAGACTTCCTGCCCTCGTCGAGCAGGCGGGCCAGGGTCGCATCAATCCATCCCGGCTGGTCGTCAGCCATGTAGACGGCGAGCATTTCGGCCGCGAGGCGATCGTCGACCGGCTCAGGCGTGCTGTCCTCGAAGGTCGGCGGCGTGCCGCCCCTGTGCGGGTCCACCGTGATGATGCGGGACGGTTCGTCGACCTCGCGCACAATCCATCTCCGCCCGGCGAAGACGATGAGGTTGCCGACCATGACCGGGCTGCTAACGGGGATGGAGCCGAGCGACCGCCCGCTGGTGACGACCCGCCACTCGTCGCTGCTGGCGAACAGGGCGAAGAAGTCGCGGGAGCCCGCAAGTCGCTCCCCCGCCTCGCCCAGCATCAGCACTCCGTCCGGCGCCTGCTCGATGAGCTTGGCGTCCGGGCCCCCCATGCTCCGCAGCAGGTCCATGAAGAGCGGCGGCTTCACCGATGCGAACGGCCCCGGGCCACAGAGCAGGCGGTAGATCATGTCGGCGCGAGCCCCGCCGCGCTCGCAGATGAGGGACAGCGTCTGGTGCAGCAGCGCCGATCCCAGCCCGTCCACGCTGCCCGGTGCCTCAATGTATCCTTGCCCGAGGAGGCGGATCGCAGCCACCGCCCGGACCGATTCCTGGCGGATCTGGTCCAGCAGGCTGGCCTCGGGCCTGAGCTCGTCCTCGATGACGTAGAGGCGCAGGACCGCAGGCACGCCAGCCCGGCGACCGGACCGGCCCAGGCGCTGGCGCAGCGAGGAGAGCGACCGCGGCGCCCCGATTTGCGCGACGGAGGCGACAGAACCGATGTCGATGCCGAGCTCCAGGGTAGAGGTGCAGACGGCCGTGGTCGGCAGCCGCCCGTCCTTCAGGCGGCGCTCCAAATCCTCGCGCAATTCCTTCGACAAGTTGCCGTGGTGTGGGAAGAATTCGTTCGGGACGTTCTTTCGCTCGCACAGGCCACGGAGCAGGTCCGCGACCGTCTCCACGCGGGCACGGGAGCCTCCGAAGACCAAGGAATTCGTGCCCCGCAGCGTCACCATCAGGTGGTCGGCCACCGCGCGAATGGCGAGATCCCCCTCACCTTCCGTGGCACGCGGTCGGAACGGCGCGATGTAGCCGCGCACCTGGAGCTGCAGGTTGCTGCCTCCCGACGGCGACTGCACCATCTGGACGTCCTGGGGCGCTGACGGCCGCAGCCACGCCGCGGCGGCCTTGAGGTCGCCCAGTGTCGCGGAGAGCCCGATCCGGCGGGCTGGCCGGGTTGCTAGGGCATCGATCCGGCGTAGCAGGGATGCGAGGTGGACGCCGCGCGGCCCGGCCAGGAAGGCGTGCAGCTCGTCGATGACGATGAAGCGCAGGTTGCTGAACAGCGCCTTCGCGGCCGCGGGGCGGCGGCTGAACAGCGCCTCGATCGATTCCGGTGTGATAAGCGCCAGGCCCCGCGGCCGCTTCACCAGGCCGCTCTTCGCCGCATCGGGGGCGTCGCCGTGCCATCGCACCACCGGCAGCTCCAGCCGCTCGCAAAGGTCTTCCAGGCGGCCGAACTGGTCGTTGATGAGCGCCTTCAGGGGCGCGACATAGAGGACCGAGAGACCGACATGCGGCTCGCCAGCCACCTGGGACAGCACCGGCAGGAAGGCGGCCTCCGTCTTCCCGGCTGCTGTCGAGGCGGAGACCAGGATGTCGCCCTGGCCGCCTCGGACCTCCAAGATGGCCTTGGACTGGATCTCCCGAAGCCCGGCCCAACCCTGGTCTCGGACCCAGCGCCGAACCTCCGGGTGAAGGAGGTCGTAGGCGCCCGACAGATCAGAGCTTGAAAGCGGTGAGTTCATCGTCACGCGGGCCAGCCACGCCGACAACAGGCGCTTCGTTGGGTCCGGCAGCGGCCATCTCGGGCTCCGGGATCTCGGCGTCGTCGTCCGGCACGTCCGGCGAGACCTGCACGTCGCCGAGGAGGGTGCGCCAGTCGGCGCCAGGGTTCTGTTCGATGATGGACAACAGCTGGCAGAACGCCTTGATGGTGTTGCGCGGGGTCCGGAAGTAGGCCTCGCCCACCCGCTCGTTGCAGTGGGCCATGAAGGTGTTCAGCGCCTCGTCCGGCACCAGGTGCCGCGCGGGGTCGCCACCGGCGAAGACGTTCCTGACGTTGCCGAGCAGCACCATCAGTTCCTCGGGCGTCAGGCTCTGCAGGCGCAGCACCGGGCCGGAGAGATCCACCAGGCCTTCGCGCGCGAAGCTGTTCTCGGAAAGCCGGGACTGCAGGGCGGCGTAGCTGTACAGGCCGCGGCGAGTGTCGGTGAGGAACTCCGGCGTGCCGCCCAGGACGAAGCCGATGCCGGAGGTGTTTCCCTGGAGGACGTCGTTGAGGATGGCGAGGATCTGCTCATAGTTCTGGTCGCGGGCCTGCTTGCTCTGGAGCTTGTACAGGTTGACCATCTCGTCGAAGACCACGAGCAGACCGGCGTAGCCCGCAAGCTTCGCCAACGCCGCCATCAGCTTCAACCCCTCGTAAAGGTCCTGGTCGTTGATGATGTTGCGTACGCCGAGTGCCTGACGCGCCTCGGTCTTGGTGGAGAACTCCCCACGCAGCCAGCGAAGGGCGTTCGCCTTCAGCTCCTCGCTGCCCTCCTCGCTACCGCGCCAGTAGGCTTCCACCACAGTGGCGAAGTCGTAGCCGCCTCCGCCCTCCTGCAGGTGGACCAAGCGCTCCTCGAGCACTCGCTTCACGGGTACGCCCCGCTCGCCCGCGGTCTTCACCAGATCGGCCACGAAGCGTTCCAGGACGCTCGCCAGCGCGCCACCGTCGGACTTGGTGCGGGTCGCCATGTTCCGCACCGCCTCGCTGTAGAGCGCCCGCGCCTGACCGTTGGACGCGTGAAGGCGCCGGTCGGGCCCGAGGTCGGCGTGGACGGTCAGCAGACGCTTCTCCAGCGCGACCAGCCGCACCAAGCTGAGGAAGAAGCTCTTACCGGCGCCGTACTCGCCGATGACGAAGCGGATGGCGGAGCCACCATCGGCGATCCGCTCGACGTCGCGCACCAGGGCTTGAAGCTCCCGCACACGGCCAACCTGGACATGCTGAAGGCCGACACGGGGGACCACGCCCGCCTGCAGCGCCTGGATAATGGTGTCGCGGTCCCGCGGGCGGATCTTGGTCGGTGCGCTCATGGTTTCTCTCGGACGGCAGTGAGTTCGGAACGGAGGTGCTCGGCGACCTCGACGGAGTCATCATCGTTCTCGAGGATCGGCTCCCCAAAGCGCTCGAACGCCCAATCATTGATTGTTTCAAGGGCGCCCTCCGGGAAGACCCGCAGGCGCTTGGCCTCAGCCTCGAAGGCTGTCATGGGCATGGAATGGACGGCGGCCACCGCATCCAGCAGCGTGCCGTGCGCATCGTCCAGGCCCGAGAACCGTTTCGCCATCTCGCCAGCCGGTTCAGGGGCAGCGGGCGCCGCTTCGGTTACGGGTTCCGGCTCCTCGGTGAAGATGGTCGAGAGCAAGGACGCGACCTGGGTTGTCTCCTGCCGGATGCGGGCCATGCGCTCCGCGTCCAGCGCGATCCCGGACTGACCGGAAGCTCCACCCGGCTGCGGGAGCCTAGCAGGACGCGGCGTCCGGAAGTCACCACTGGCGCCCTGATGGAGGGCCGAATGCACCGACTCAGGTGGCAGGCCCAGTGTCCTGTGCAGCTTCTCAAGGAACTCGACCTCGGCGCGGGATGCCTGTCCGTCCGCCAGCACGGCCGAGATGGCCGCCCGCGCGATGGCCTGCCGGGCTTCCGGAGGTAGGTCGGCCGCCTTCTTGAGGGCTGCACCGCTCCTGGTCCGTTCGCGCAGGCGCCAGACGAAGGCTTCCAGCCGAACAGCCTCTGGTAGGTTAAGGTCTGGCATCGTCCTGGCTTCCCGGAGGAGGGCCTGGAACTCGAGGTCGGACACGTCGCCGTCGGCAGAGGCCGCCAGCGCGGCCACCTCCATGGCTGCTTTGGCCAAGTGGAAGGCGGGCCGCTCCGGATCGACGGCCGCTCCGTCGGCCGCCTCGAACAGCACAACCTCGGCCGCCATCGTGATCGCCTCGCCGCCGTAGCGCCTGTCAGGCTCCACGCCGAACCCGAGTGCGTCGAGCCGGTGGAAGAGCTGGCTGGCTACGCTAACCGGCAAGCGGCTGGCACCCCGCTCAAGCGAAATCCCAAGCGCGTCGAGGAGGGGGCGTGGCGGCATGGCAGCCATAAAGGAATCGCCCAGCAAGGATTTCACCGTCAGTCTTGCGGCTGCACCCGCCTCGGCTAACGCGTCCTCGCGCAAGGTGGGCGGCAGGAGCATCGCCGCCTCGAGCGTCCCGCGTGCCTCGGGCTTCCGACCCAGTAGGCGGCTGTATGCCTCCAGATCGGTCTGGATAGCCTCAAGCATATCCCGCAGCCCAGGCAGCGGGGCGTCCAGCCAGCCTATGTCAGGGAGGTTCTCGTGCGGACCAGGGATGCTGACCGTGAATCCGTCGCTGGCCGCCCGGTAGCTCACGGACACGCGGCGCTCTGGGTCATCCACCAACAGGCCCTTAGGATGCCTGGATGCGAACTGGCGAGCAAATAGGCTGCGGGCTTCCTTGAAGCAGCGCTGACCCGGCGTTCTGAGCCGCGTTTCGGGACTGCCCAGCACCCAGAGCAGCGCGTCGTCAGCCTGGAGGCTGCGTCCTTCCGCCAGCGCCGCTCCGAGGTGCAGCCGTGTCGGGAGAGGCAATTCTCCGGACCAGTTCACGACTGGTCCAGGTTCAACAGTTGGGATCGCCTGGCCTGAGACGAGGGCGGCGGCCGTCAGGAAGGTCCTGGCGTAGCCCTGGAAGGAGTTATGGGCACCGTAGATGCCCAGCAGGCGGTCCACCTCGGTCGCCAGCAGGTCTGTGTCGGCAACTTCCCGGTCGAAGAACAACCTGCGCTCAAGGCCGTAGAAGAACAGGAAGACCAGCCCGATCTCAACCTGTGGATCCGAGCGCCCCGCCGCCAGCCAGTCGACGTAAGCACGGCGGCGAGCGGGCGATAGGCCAGCGTACTCGGGCCAGTAGTTGATGTTCGTGATGTCGTCCGCGGCGGCCGCACGGGCCACGCGCAAGCTCGGGTTGATGAGGCAGCGGTCTGTCCCCCACCCTGTGGGGCTGGGCAGGTTCAGGCCCACGTAGATCATGCCGCCGGTGACCCGGGTTCCTCCCAGCCGGACCTCCTCCCCAGGCGGGATCCATCGCGCGAGCTCAGGCGTCGCGGATGCTGCAACCCGCGCAGGCCCTTGCACTTCATCCCAGGGTGACGGCGAGGTGGGCGGAGCAGGTTGAGGAAGCGGTGCACCCGGACTAAGCCTGAAGGCGATCATGCCCCGATCATCCGGTGCGCCACTCGGTGGCAGCCCAGGCGACTTCACGGCCGGAGGCACGATGGCCGGGCTTGGCGCCTGCCCGTGCCCAGCATCGCCGACCTCCCGGACGAAGAAGGCAGACAGGTCGGTCGGCAAGCCGGATGGCGGTGGCGGATTGCTAGTACCAGCCGCGGGCGCGGCCGATCCCTTCTGCTGGCCAGCTAGATTGCCGAGTGCCTGGTGGGGCATCTCTAGCGGCGTAGGCTGGGACGCTACCCGAGGCTGATCCGCGCTCCCGCCGTTTAACCCAGCCGTCTCGACGGCCTGCTGCCGTCGAGACGCAAGCACCTGGGCGACGATCTCATGAGCAGTTCGCCTGCTCGCGGGCGAAGGCGGCGCCGCTGCCTCTCCCTGGCCACCGCCGTTCCCGGGCACCGGATCGGTAAGTGTCACGAGCACCCGCGTCAGGATCTCCTCGCGGGTTTTCTGCCCTGCTGGCAAGGCCTGAACCGCAGAACCCTGCGGAGGCTCTACTTTCTGAGGTGCAATAGGACCGCCTTGCTCGGCGCCTACAACCGGATGCGCCATAACCGCCTCGAAGGCACGGCGCGAGCGCAGCTCGTTGTCAGCCACAAGTTCCTGCTCGCTCAACAGGAGGGGTGCCGAGGACTGGCGTTCCGCCTCGGTGCGCTCAGCGTCGCGGGACCGCAGAGCCCGTCGCGTGAGCAGCCAAACCGCGCCCGCGGCCGCCAAGCCGCCCGCAAGCTGAAGGATTAGAATGGAAGGCATCGCGCTGAAGAGGTCCGGCTGGCCAGGGACTGGGGAAAGCGGGAATCGAGTGTCATGAGGGCGGGCGATGCTGATCGCCGGTCAGGGGGACAGGGGTAGCCCCGGAGCGTTGCCGGAATGCTGCCAGGGCGTGGGGGCCGTTCAGTTGCCGCCCTCCAGCAAGCTGGAGTGGACCCACCCCCATGCGTCCGCTTCACCCACCCGCACCCATCCGCCTGACCGGCCGAACACGTTGAGGCGGGTGCCTCCCGATGTGGTCCGCAGGACGTCGGCCGACCCGTTCGGCGCCGAGCGGATGTTCGCGCCGCCAGCCCGTACGACGATCCGCTCCCGCTCCGGTGCGGTCGCTGCCTTTGGCGGAGGATTTGCAGCTACCGTATCCACTGACGTGGATGTCGGTTCAGGGAGGGTCGCCGAGGGTGTGGTTGGGGAGGCGTTCACCTCAACTCGCCCGGTCGGCGCCACGGCAGTCTGGGGTGGTGCAGACGCCTGGGTGAACGGCGCACCCGAACCCGACGCGGTGGCCTGCAGTTCGCCGCCCAGCGGCCCCATGATGAGCAGCCAGACGCTGATGGCACCCGCCACAAGCGCGCCGACGGTATACTCGTGCGCCCTCCCAACAGACGGCGGCGGGGGCACTGACGCCGGTGCTCGCGTGAAAGGTGCAACACGTGGCTCGCCACGAGATGCTGGTGGCACGCTGGCCAGTGAGCTTTCCTCCGCTGCTATGCACTTCTGGAACTCGGTGAACGCCGTGGCGAAGCGATGGGCCAGCTCGGGATTGCTGACGAGGTAGCTGGTCGCCGCTATCCCCGGCGCCGAGAAGCGGACGAGGCCGTATCGTACGATCGCGATGCTCCGGTTGTTGGCGTAGCGCCGGTCGGGGCTGCCGTCCTTGTTCGCCTTCTCCCAGACCCGGGTGACCAAAGTGGCGTCGGCCGGAGGATCGATGTTCTCGGCCACGACCGTCGAAGTCGTATCCAGCCGGACCTCGAGCAGGCTCACCGCCTTCGTGTCCGCCTTCGCACTGACCATCGCGAAGCCAGGGTAGAGCTCGAGCCCGCCGCCGGAATGCCTGAACGCCAGCCCTGGCCAATCCGATTCAACGTGTGGCGGCAGTGCCGGAGCGGCCTTCACGGCCTGCCTCTGCAACACCGCGCCGAGCACAGGAACGGCGACGGTACCCTCCGCCGTGCTCGTTGTGACCCAGATGGCGCGGGTCGTGCCCAAGGCGCGGAAGGCCAGGGCCAGGTTGCGGAAAGCCTCGAGCGTCGATGGCCGGAAGGCGAAATGGAGTGACGTCCAGCTGCCGTTCCTGCGGGCAACCGCCTCCTCAAGCTTCCTTTCGGCCGCCGCCAGTCTGGACCTCAGGGCTGGCAGGCGCCATCCGATGAACGCGTTCAAGGGGAACGTCGAGGCGCGAGCTACCCGGCGGAAGGCAGCGTCGCGTGCAGCCAGATGCTTGGGAAGCTCAGCCTCGAGTTGCCTCACCCGTCCAGAGACCGAGTCCAAGATGGAGACGACCTGAGCCAGATCGAGGTCCGCCTCCCCGGGAACGTTACCTCGCACGCTGGGAGGGGCCGCAACCCTGCAGGAGGCCCTCAGGTGGCCACCAATCAAACGAAATTCGATTTCCGGACAACCGGATGGAGCAATGCTAGCCGCCGCTGACATGCACAGGTCGTATCATGACACGACCGCGTTACGAAAGGTCATTGCGATCCAGTCACGGCTGTTATCCTCCTTTTGGGCATGGGAGACCCGGGGCGGGTACGTTCATGGTTGGAAGATGTTCGCGCTGCTGCGCTTGACCAGGGTGCTTCCCGGGCGACCTAGAACGGCGCCATGCTCTCCCGTGCCCGGCGTGCGGCAAGCCCGAGGCTGCGGCGCCAGCATACGCCCATCGCCGACGTGAATGAGCCGCGGCGGTGGCGGCGCGTCCGGGCGCGAGTATCCCTGGACTGGCGACCCGGTGAGTGACTTGTACCCCGGAACCGGCATGTTCCGTCGCCAACCGGGTAACCGCGGCCATCAAGCTGATCCAGTACCGCAGGCGGGTGGTTCCAAGCAGCCTAAAATCTATTCAAGATTCGGCGCTGATTCCATCGGCAAAATCAGACGCTTGTGAGCCTCTTCCCCTACGGATCGCGCGGAGCTTCACTACGGACCGCGCCCGGAACGTATCGCCTTCGATCGGTTTTTCCCAAGCGAGCGGGGCGCCCGAGCGCCAGATGAGGCTGCGGGCTACCGTTGAGCTCCATGCCAGATGGCGCGGCAGTGTTAGCCGTGGTGTTCCATAGCACTGGCGTGAATCCTTGGCATGGTCGGGGCCCGCTGGTGCGTCCCGAGGGACAGCCGCCGGGTGTGGAGGGCGCCGACGGGTCGTGGATGCTAGGGCTGGCGCCTGGAGTCAACGTTGGGTTCGTCTTCGCCTACGAGCGGGTCGGCGGCATCGTCCGCGTCACCGGCCAAGCGATGCTTCGGCATCCGGGCGGTACGTGCTTCAGCCGATCACCTTTGTCATGCGTAAGGACGTTGGGAAGCTTTGGGCTGAATTCCTGAACGCAGCCCGCGGGGCTACCAGATGGTCTACCGCCGCCTCCACTTGGGGAACGGCGCGTCAAGGGGTCGCCTACAGCGTTCGAGCCTCCCTTCGTCGAAGCAGTGGTCCCGAGGTGACCGACCCAGTGCGGGGTGCTTGCCGCTCAGCCACATCCGCCCCGGGTCAGGCTGAGCGCCGAAGCGGGCCATCACCTCCGCCTCGAGCCTGCTCCGGCAGCGTGCCACCACGACATCGGCCTCCGCACTCCTATGCAGGCGGCGACGCTCCGCTTCCTCGGTTGAACGGCTGCCTGCCGGACCACATGCCCGGAGCTGTTCGGTTTGCCAGTCGGAACGCCAAAGTTGAAGCTCTCACTGCGAGCTCTGCAACCAGGCCGCTGGCGGGCCCGCCCTCCCCTACTGCCGCATCCACAGATGAAAGCGGCTGCGAAGCCGAAGATGCAGACCGGGGGGCACGTCACCTGGCGGCGCCAAGCCGTAAGGCACTGCCCCTCAATGAACGAAGGGGCTCGTGATGGCGCCCTGCAACGTCGTCGAGCCGCCCACCGGCGACGCGCCTGGGCTCCTCGTTAACTCGGGTTCGAAGGCTCCCTACGCCACCTCGGTCGCGCTCACCTCCGGCCACGAAGTCCTTGAGCTTGCCTTCGCCCCTGGAGGAGCATCCAGCTAGCGTGCCCATCGCGGGCGCGGTCGCGGCCGCCCGGTGACGCTGCGCCGACGCCTACTCCCCGTGACGCTGCTGCGCCTTGAACAGCTCGATGGCAAGGCGGCGGGTAGCCTCGCCCGCTTCTCCAGTCCCGCGCGCGATGACATCCCGTGGGGCAGCGAAGGTGTCGCCTGAGCTCCATTTGATTGTGCAAGGCAGGTTCAGATCAACGGGATCCGGCGCATCGGTCGAGTGCAGGGTGACCTTCACGTTTCCGGTCGTGCCCTGAGCAGGCGGCGCAAGGACGACAAGGTGGAGGACTCGCTCCTGCTACTTGCCGCGCAGGAGGAAGGTGTCGGGCGCGGCCGCGCGGAGGTGGTTAGCCTGACAGACGATGTGGTGCGCCCTGTCGACCTGACTGCCAAAAAGCTGACAGCCAGGATGCAGACCCTGCAGGAGCTTGGTGAACTTTTCCGACGCGGGACCTTTCCGGCCACCGGCAAGGCCGAGGACTGTCCACGCTGCCCCCATTGGTTCGCATGCGGCCGCCTACCCGGCGGGGAACTGAAGATGAGGCCAGGGAACTCCCTGACAGCTTGAATGAAGTGTCGGGTCCCGCTCATCAGATCCGCCGCTACCGGTTCGAGCTACGTAAAAGCTCGCGTTTAGAAGGCGACATTGCGCCCCTCATGTTTCTGCAACCAGCGCGCCCGCCCCAGCATCCCCAACCAGTCTGTGGGATCCGGCGGCTCAGGCATGGGTCCCCACCGAAAGCGTCTGGCCAAGCGGAACCGTTGACAGGCATCGGGTCTGAACCGGCTCACCCGCAGCCGGTACGGCGCGGCGCGGCGCGGCGCGGCTTCCGTACTTGCGCCCGTAAACGGCGCCGTCAATGCTGCACCACCATGTCGGAGCCCTGGGGCAGCAGTCGTGACCTTCATTCCGGATCTAGCGCGTTCGTACCTCAACGGCAGCAAACGTTGGTTTTTCATCATCGTCAGGCAAGGGTATGCCACTCGGGCAGCCCATACCGCCCAAGAGGCCGTCAACTTCGCTCACGCCATCGAGGAGGCGTTGATGGCAGGCATCAAGCCGCCGGAGGACGTGGCCGCGCCAAGGATCGCTCCAATTTCGTTGGTGGACGATGAGATCGGGGCTGTCATCAATCTGCACGACGAACCCCATGAGGCCGTCGGCATCTTCTGGAAGCGTGGGCGTGGGCCGGAGCTTCGACGGCTTCTTCCAGACATCAGCCTTCTGGAGTGGGCTGATGTCCCAGACCCAGCTGTGCAAGGATCTCCGGCGGAACGAGGTCGCGGTCCATGATTAGGCCATCCGGAGTCATGATCCGACTGGCCCAGCGCTCGCGGTGGTAGACGTTCCTGGGGTGGTCCCGTTTGTAGAGCGTGTATGCGCCGTGGACTGCCTCGTAGGCTTGAGCCTCGGAAAGCCTACCTCGCAACCGTTCCAACTGCTGGATGTCTGACGCGCTGCCCTGCCTCTCGACCAGGGGCGCAAGGCGCTGGATGCGCCAGGCGACCGAGCTGAACCACCCGCGGTCGTCCAGGTCTTCCAGGAGCCTGAGCGCGCTGGCTGGCGTGGGTCGAAACATCTCGGTCAGCAGGCGACGCTTGCGCAGCCAGTCAGCCTTGTCTTCGGCACCGGTCACGACGTTCGACATGATGCGCCTCCATGGTCCTGATCGCCTGTGGGCGCAGCCGCTGGCGACCAGGGTCGGCCCCATTGTTGATCGACCTCATGCCGGATCGGAAGCGTATCGGTCTGCCCTCCAGCCAAAATCTGATTTCCAGAGCCGTGGTACCACGGGGACGCCGTTGCACCGGATCATGATGGCGGCGGCAGTCGCACTTGTCGCGAACCTGCTCACGGTGGCAGCGGGCGACGCCTCGGCGGCCCCGACCGCCACTTCCGTGGCCGCGCCGCCAGCGGTGGCGCAGACCGTGCAGTACTGGGACCAGCGGCCGTACGAAGGCAACTGGGAGCGGCGCCACCAGTGGCGGGAGTGGCGCCGGGAGGGGGACGAGGCCCTCATGGCGAGGCAGCGCGGCGCGAAGCCTGGCGCATCGAGCAGGAACGCGAGCAGCGCCGGGCGTGGCGGCACCAGCAAGGTTATGGCCCGCGCTACGAACGCGGTTGGTGATGGGAGGCCGTAGCGGCTGGCGGCCTTCCGACCACCAACATGGTACCGAATCCTTGGATCCGACGGGCCGCGCCACGCGTGCCGCGAGGCGTAGTCAGCCCATCCGGCCGGGCTGGTCCCCTTCGGCGGGCGCCGCGCTATGATGCACCCCGCCATCGGTTGGAGATCGAGCATGCGGCTGCGCCTGAATCACGAGTGGATGCTTGGAGATCGGATCGGGGCCGCTGGCTTCGGGCAGGTGTTCGAGGCTCAGTGCACCTCCGGGGATGTTGGTCCCGCCGTGGCAAAACTCGTCTCGAAGGCACCGGGCGCCCAGCGCGAGATGCTGTTCACGGACCTGGACGGGATCCGGAACGTCGTCCCCATCATCGACAGCGGTGAGACCGACGGCCACTGGGTTCTGATTATGCCGCGCGCGCAGGCGTCATTGCGCCAGCACGTCACGGACTCCGGGGGCGCCCTGCCCCTGGAAGATGCGCTGTCCGTGATGGCTGACGTCGCCATGGCGCTATCCGACATGAACGGCAAGGTCGTGCACCGTGACCTGAAGCCAGAGAACGTCCTGCTTCTCGATGGCAGGTGGTGCCTCGCAGATTTCGGCATCTCCCGGTACGCCGAGGCGACCACGTCGCCGGACACCCTGAAGTACGCGATGAGCTTCGCGTACGCCGCCCCGGAGCGGTGGAGGGGAGAGCGTGCCACCGGCGCGGCTGACGTGTATGCCCTGGGCGTCATCGCCCAGGAACTCCTGTCCGGCTCCCGCCCATTCCCAGGGCCTGACATGCACGATTTCCGGGAACAGCACCTGCACGCCGATCCGGTGCCGCTGGCAGGAGTCTCCACTGCCCTGGCGTCCGTCATCGCGGAATGTCTCTAGAAGTCGGCCGGTACCCGGCCCAGCCCCGCGAACCTCCTCGCACGCCTCGAGGCGGCCCAACGTGCCCCGGCCTCCCAGGGCAGGAGCCGCCTGCGTGAGGCAAACGGGATGAACGTCGCGCGTATGGGCCAGGAGGCCCGACAGGCGTCATCCGCGCTTTCAGACGCGGAAAGGCGCCGAGACCTCATCCGCGACGCGCAGGCTTCCTTCAGACGGCTGAGCGAGCAGGTGCGCGATGCCATCAAGACGGATGCTCCGACAGCTACCATCCGCACTGCACAGGACGGCGGCTGGTCCGCGTCGCTCAACGGGGCGACCCTGTCCTTGAGCAACGTCGTCGCCGTGGCCGAGAAGCCGTGGGAAGGCTGGGAGGCGCCAGCCTTCAACGTGGCTGCCGCGACCTCCATTGAGGTGCGGGTGCCCTCGAATCGCTACGACTACGACGGCCGCTCGCACGCCCTCTGGTTCGGCGACATCAAGGAGGCGGGCCGATACGGCTGGTACGAGGCTGCCTTCATGCTGAGCCCTTTTTCACGCCAGCGTTCCCGGCTCGCACCGTTCTCCCTGCCGCCCGGCGAGGCATCCGCGAAGGCGCTATGGACCGGGATGGCAGAGTACCAGATGGCTTGGCCGTTCACGCCCTTCCCTTCGCAAAGCCTGGAAGATTTCATCGACCGGTGGCTCGGCTGGTTCGCTGACGGAACCCAAGGGAACCTACACCATCCCAGCTCTATGCCGGAGCGGCGCCCGGAGGGCTCCTGGCGCCGCTGAAGACCCTGCCCGGCACCGGATTGGGCGCGGCAGCTCGACCGTGCGCACGCATCGCCCCATCCTCCGGAATTGTTTCTTCCAGACGGATGGTGGCAGTCCCTTCGTCAAGCCGGGCACCTGGCAGGCGATGGCGAGGACCGTTCGATCTACCTGCGGGAGCCGGATGGCGGCACGGGTCCCGAGCGTCCCGGGGCCAAACAAGGCAAATGGTTCACCCAGGAAGGTGGACGCCTCTGCAAGTCGCCCGACGCTCCGATCCTCCTCGAGCTGTGCCCGCTCAGCGCCAACGTCCTTCGCGATCCTCGAGCATCTCCTCATCCTTGATGCTCAGGATAGTCACAATCTCCCCGTCGGCGACCCTGAATGACTGCTCCTGGACATCGTACTGCTGGGCCTCGGACCGGTCGAACCACGCCTCGGCTCCGATCTTCCTCGGGAACGCCTGTTCGGCGCCGCGCCCATGGAGCAGATCGAAGGCGTAGCTCTCGGCGTCCAGCTCCGAACGTGGAAACCACCGCGACGGCACGTCCGGCGACCTCGCGAACCACCTCCGTCCGCGCAGCCCATGGCACACCAGCATCGAAGGACTGTGCCCCGCCTCCACGAGCTTGATGGCGGTGGCGGACAGGCTCGCGCCGAACCGGCCAGCCAGATCCCGCAGCACCTTCACCGTGATCTGAGGATGGCGGCGCGCCAGGGGCGCCAGGAGATACGGAGGAAGCAGCAAATCCGCGGCAAAGCGGTTCGCTGACTTCTCGATATCCTGCGAACCTCGGCTGTCGCCAATGTCATCGCAGCGGCAGATCAGCGTCTTGCCGCGATGGAAGTGCCAATGACCGAGTTCGTGAGCGACCGAGAAGCGTTTCCGCTGCGGGATGGCGCGCCCATCGACCGTGATGATCGCTTTGTCGCCGACTCCGACGATGCGCGCCTCGCAGCCGTCCAACTCCCGGTATTTCACCTTCACCACACCCATCTGCCAAGCGATCGCCTCGAGGTCGATCTCCTCCGGCTCGGTGACGCCGAGGTACTGCAGCACCTTCTCGGCGGGTGAAAGCGTGTTCAACTTTCCTTCCCTTCGTCCTCAAGGAGAGCCTTGAGCTCGGCGAGATCCTCCTCGACACCCCTTAGATCGCGTTCCGATTGCTCGGTGCCGTTGCGCGCCGCCATCGTGAGTTTGCGCGCGTTGCCGACATCGTTCGCCGCCCGACCCGCGAAGCCACCGGACTGTAATCCGGGAACGCGACCACGAGGCGCCACGGAGCGATGCGCGGCGGCCGCAGCCTTCGCCGCGGCCATCCGCGTCTTCCCGCTCTCCAGGCGGGCGCGCTCGAACATGGAGCGCATGGCCGCCGCCTGCGCCTCCAGGTCGATGCCGTCCTCGGCCGCCTCGGCGGCTATCTCCTCGTCCGTGGCGTTCAGGATGTCGTCGATCAGGGCGTCCTCAAGGTGCCGCACCGCGTCGCTGTCCTTGGTCGGACCCTTGCTCATGGCTGGCCTCCCTCGGCCTGAAGCTTGCTCAACCGCCGCCTGATCAGGCGGCGCTTACTGGCGTACGCTGTCGGATCGAGTTCCGTAAGGCCCCGCAGCGCCTCGCCTTCCATTCCTTCAAGCATGCCCTCGAGGAGGATCTGCGCGTCGAAGTCACCCTCGAAGGCAGCCACGACCCTCTGTTTGAGCCTCCCGGCCGCCTGCTCCTCGGCCAGGGCCTCCTCGGCGGTCGGTTCGGCATCGGCCATGTCGATCACCAGGGCGCCGGAGCCGTCATAAAGGGACGCGGCCCGCCGCACCGGGGAGTGCTTGACCTTCGCCCGCTCCCCGTGGGCGACGCTCTTCATGACCCCTGCCAGGAACGGCATCAGCAGCACTCCCTGCGGCCAGGGTCGGCCGCCATCGAGAACCCGCAGCATCGTCTCCTGCAAGAGCTCATCCTCCCTGCCCCTCCCCCCGGCGGCCAGCACGGTCGCGAGCTTGCGCAGTCGCGCCCAGCCGAAGGCATCGAGGTTCTCCAGTGCATCGCTGATCTCGTGGGGCTGGCGGAACGCCCTGCCCTCGTCGGCCACGGACGGCGGCTCGTCCATCTCTGAATCCTTATGCGCGGCGCGTCGGCCGGGTCGGACACCGCATCAATCCCGCCCACGAAAAAAAGAGTCGGTCAACCGGCGATTGATGTCCGAGCGGCCGCGCCGCCCGCGCATGGAAGGACAGAGGCGTAACCCGCCATGGACGCGGACCAGAAGGACCAAGGATAGATGACGACTGCCAGGATTACCGTGTTTCCCCTGGGGAACGCCGACACGACCCGCATCGACCTGCGGGACGGCCGCAAGATGCTGGTCGACTACGCCAACATGCGGAACCCCGCCGACGCGGCGGACAAGCGGATCGACCTCCCGGTCGAGCTGCGAAAGGACCTGAGCGCCGCCCGCCAGGATTCCTTTGACGTGGTGTGCTTCACCCACCTGGACGACGACCATGTCCGGGGGTCGAGCGACTTCTTCTCCTTCGACCACGCGTCCAAGTACCAGGGCGGCGAGCGCATCAAGATCAAGGAGCTTTGGGTCCCGGCGGGCGCCATCACCGAGGTGGGCTGCGAGGACTGCGCGCGGGTCATCCGCGAGGAGGCCAAGCACCGGCTCGAGAAGGGCTACGGCATCCGCGTCTTCTCGCGGCCGGACGCCCTGAAGGGGTGGCTGGCGACGAAGGGTCTTACGTTGGAGGCCCGCGCGCACCTCATCACCGACGCCGGTCAGCTGGTGCCCGGCTTCAGCAAGTGGGGCGCGGAGGGGGTCGAATTCTTCATCCACAGCCCGTTCGGCTTCCGCCGCAACGAGCGGGAAGTCGAGGACCGCAACCAGGACAGCGTGGTGTTCCAGGCGACCTTCCGGGAAGGCATCAAGGACACCCGTGCCCTGTTCACGGCCGACATGACCTGGGACGGTCTGTCGGACATCGTGAACATCACGCGCCTGCACGGGCACGACGAGCGGCTCCACTGGGACATCATGAAGCTGCCCCACCACTGCTCGTACCTGTCCTTGTCCACCGTCAAGGGCGAGAACCACACCACGCCGGTGGAGGAGGTGCGCTGGCTGCAGGAGGATGCCGGGCAGCGCCGGAGCCTCATGATCTCCACCAGCAAGCCCATCCCCTTTCCCGGCACCGACGAGGACAAGGATCCGCAGCCGCCGCACCGGCAAGCGGCCAATTACTACAAGAGCGTCCAGAACCAGCGCGACGGCGACTTCGTGGTGACCATGGAGCGGCCCAGGGCCAAGCCGCGGCCCGTGGAGGTCGACATCACGGAGCGTGGCGCGGTGCTTCGCAGCGCGGTCTCCGCGCCCGCAGTGGCCATCGCCTCGTCGCCGGTCAGGGCGGGTTGACCATGGCGCTCCACCCCAAGCTCGAAATCCTTGGCGCGGCGGTGGCGCCGCGTCAGCTGCAGCATCCCCGTGCGGCAGCCATGGCGGCTTACCTGGCTTCCGGCGATCACGACGACGCCCGTCTGCTGGAATGCCGACTGCGCCGCGAGGACGGCCTGGAGACCGTCCTGTTCGAGGTCCGGGCGGAGCGTCCCCAGGTGATGGTCGCGGACATTCGTCGATGGGAGCCGGTCGCGGCCGTGTTCGCGGCCAGCGACGACAGGCAGCCCTGCCTCTTCGCGGCGCGGGAGGACTTCCCCGAGGTGCCGCACCAGAACATCGTCCCAGCCGGGTGGATGCGCAGCCCGTGCGTGGACGACCGTCCGTGGGCCGAGGCGAGGTCCACCTGGACCCCGCTAGCATTCCTGGAGAGGGTCCGGTGGTGGATGGGCGCCGCGGCCAGCGGTGGCCTTTCGGACCAGGCCCAGGCCATCGACCCGCTGTTCGTCTCGTCGGGACCGAACATCGCGATCCCGAGGGCGTTCCTGCAGCCTGACACCCCTGCCGGGAACATGACCTTGTTCGCTGGGGCGGGCACGGAGAAGACCGCGCTCTACCACCTCCGCCCGGACGCCGCCCGGGACGGCGGCCGGGGAGCACTGAGGCTCATCCCCGTTCGTCTGCCCCCGCAGCCGATGCGGGCTGTCCGGTCGGCGCCGAGGACACTCGCCGAGCTCATCACGGCCTTCAGCGACTGCGGCTTCGACCTGCTGGCGGCGCTTCGCGAGGCCGCGCTCGACGTCCTGAACCCGCCCTACAGCAATCCGCCGCGCGTGGCGGTGCTGCTGGTCGCCCCCATCGTCCGCATCGCCGACGGACCCGTCGCGGCGGAGGACGCCCGGGCCTTCGGCATCCCGCTGACGCTGGGCGAGCTTGGCGAACGCCTCGGCACCATCGCCAGCAACCCAGGGTACAGCGCCGCAGACCCCGGGAAGTCTTCCCCCTACGGCCGCTCCTTCCCGCCCGCAGCCCCGGAAGGGCTGGAAGCCGTCGTAATCGACAGCCTGCCGGTTCACGCCGAGTTCGACCGGGAGCTGGCGCGCGAGTGCGCAGGGCTGGACGGTGCCGACGCCCGCCAAGTCGTCTTGGTCGGAGCCGGTGCGGTCGGATCCCATCTGGCGCTGGCACTGGCCCGCGAAGGCCGGTTCCGCTGGACCGTCGTGGACGACGACCACCTGCTGCCGCACAACCTGGCGCGGCACACCCTCGGGCGATACGAGCTGGGCGATCGCAAGGCAAACGCCCTCGCGGCCGAGGTCGCCGAACTGCTGGGTGAGGTCGACGACGCCCACGGCCTCGCCTGCAACGTGCTGTTTCCCGGGGACATGGCGCCGGAGCTGGATGCGGCATTGGCCGAGGCCGAGCTCGTCATCGATGCCTCGGCCTCCGTGGCCGCCGCCCGCCGGTTGTCGGACGCCGCTGGCGGCGCACGGCGCGCGTCCGTCTTCCTGAACCCGGCCGGGACAGCTTCGGTGGTGATGTCCGAGGACGCCGTCCGCGCCACGCGCCTCGACGCGCTGGAGGGCCAGTACTACCGCCACCTGCTGCGCGAACCGCGCTTGCGTGCCCACCTCGCGCCGCCGGATGGCGGCCTGCGGTACACCGGCGCCTGCCGACACGTCAGCAGCCGCATTCCGGAAACGAACGTCGCCGCGCTGACCGCCCTAGCCTCCCGCGGCTTCACCGCTTCACTTGACGGCGATGTCGGGGGCATCGGCATCTGGACGCTGGATGCGGACGGCGGGGTTTTCGTCTCGAAGGCCATGGCGCGGACCACGTGGCGCGTGCCGGTCGCCGACTGGACAGTCGTCTACGACGAGGGGCTGCTCGACCACCTCAAGGCGGCGCGCGAGGCCGCGCTGCCTGCTGAGACCGGCGGCGCCTTGGTGGGCATCGTGGATGTCGCCAGGAAGTCCATCATCGTTGTGGACGCGCTCGCGCCGCCGCCCGACAGCGTCGGCAGCCCGACTCAGTTCGAGCGTGGCGTGGACGGCCTGCTCGGCAGGCTGGCCGACATTCAGTCGGTCACGCGGGACCAGGTTCGGTACGTCGGCGAGTGGCACAGCCACCCACGCCGCCACAGCGCTATGCCCAGCCAGACAGATGTCGCGCAGCTCCTCGGGCTGCACGGCGAGCTCGGTCGCGAGGGGATCCCGCCGGTCATGTTGATCGCGGGCGAGCGGGACGTCGCCCTGGTGTCCGCCACCAGCCCTGCCGACGCGGCCCCTGAGGCCAGTGACATCTGCATCCAGGAGCCTGCCCAGTGAGTAAGCCGCTTCCCCTCGTCCTCGACCATTACGACCGCGGTGCGCGGCTCTACCCGGCGATGATCGCGATGTTTCCAGCGCTCGTGGCCGGTTCGGTCATGGTGCCGCACTTCTTCGGCAAGGACGCCCTGGCCCTGCTGCTGTCATTGGTTGCCGCGTGCGGCCTGTTGGTGCTCGTGGCCCACGTCGCCCGCGACGCCGGGAAGGCAAAGGAGTCCGGATGGTTCCATGCCTGGGGCGGCAGACCATCGGTCTCGATGCTCCGCCATCGGGACCGCCGCTTGCTCGGCCCGGACAAGGCACACCACCATAGTTTCCTGGCCGCGCATGTGCCGGGCCTGTGCCTCCCGTCGGCCGAGCAGGAGATGGCCGACCCGGCCGGAGCGGATGGAGCATACGGTAGGGCGGTGAACTGGCTGCTGCAGCAGACCCGGGACCAGGCGCACTTCGGCCTGCTCTTCCGCCGCAACCTGGAGTACGGCTTCCGGCGCAACCTGACGGCGCTACGGAGCGTGGCGCTGTCCTTGGATTCCGTCCTCATCTGCGGGGTGGTGACGACGCTGCTCCTCACGGACCGCGGCGTCATCCCGGAGCGGTTCGCGCTTCCCGCCTCGGGTGCTGGCCTGACGCTCGGTGTCGCCGTGCTCCATGCCGCGCTCGCGCTGGCAATCCTGCGGCCAGCATGGGTCGCGCGGGCATCCGAGGACTTTTCCCGGCAGCTGCTCGCTTCCTGCGACACGCTCGGCGCCTCCCCCGTCAAGCCTGCCGCTAAGAAGGCGGCCGCCCCGACCCGGAAGAAGGCTGCGGCGCCGACCTAGGCTCAGGACTCATTGATCCAGAATAGGACGGTTGCGGCGAGGCAGATGGCCGAGAAGAAGGCGTGGGCGCAGTGGTCGTAGCGCATGGCGACGCGGCGCCAGTCCTTGATCCGGCCGAACATGTTCTCGACGCGATGGCGCTGGCGGTAAAGCGCCTTGTCGTAAGGGATAGGGATCTTCCGGCTACGGGTTGAGGGAATGCAGGGGATGATGCCGCGGGCGATGAGGGCTTCGCGGAAGCGGCGGCTGTCGTAGCCTTTGTCGCCGAGAAGCTCCTTGGCCTGCGGCAGGTGGGGCAGCATCAGGGCGGCTCCCTTGTGGTCGCTCATCTGGCCTTCGGTGAGCAGCAGCAGGATCGGGCGGCCTAGGCCATCGCGGACGGCATGCAGCTTGGAGTTCAGCCCGCCTTTCGTCCGGCCGATACATCGGGGTAGAACCCCTTTTTGAGCGGGCTGGCCGCCGTGCGGTGGGCCTTGAGATGGGTCGCGTCGATCATCAGCCGGTCGGGCTGGCCTCGGCGGCCCGCCAGGCCTGCGAAGATCCGGTTGAACACGCCCATCCGGCTCCAGCGGATGAAGCGGTTGTAGAGCGTCTTGCGCGGGCCGTACTCGGCGGGCGCGTCGCGCCAGCGCAGGCCATTGCGGATGACATGGATGATCCCGCTGACGACACGCTGGTCGTCCACCCGCGGCACGCCCTGCGACAGCGGGAAGAAAGGCGAGATCCGTGCGACCTGCGCCTCCGTCAGCCAGAACAAGTCCGCCATGGCAGCACCTCCGGCTGCCATCGAATCACAGCTCCATCAGAGCGCAAGGTGGAATTTAATAGGTCCTGAGCCTAGTCGCCTCCAAAGTCCATGAGCAATCTGGCGCGCCGACCTAGGGGCGCCGGGGGCTTCAGCCCCGCGCACCAAGCTTCGCCACCCGTCTCGACTCTCTCTGAAGCGAGCCGCCACGCCCTGCTACCTGCTGCGAATGACCGGAACGATGCGGGGCGGCACAGCCTCCTCATCACCGATCCCGGGCGCCTCTACGGCTTTTGATCCGGAGCCTGGCTCTCAGCCTGCGCTTCGCGGACCAGCCAGTCCGCGAAGATGCCGAGGGTTTCACCGACACGGCCGGTCGGCAGGAAGAGCCAGTAGAGGTCTCCTGTTGGGATGCTGACGTCAGACAGCGCCACGAGCTTTCCCGTCCGCATCTCATCGCGCACGAACGACGGGGAGCAGATGACGACACCCAGGCCCTCCATGGCGGCCTGGATGGCCAGCGTCGTGCTCTCGAACAGCAGGGGCGGCTGCGTGGGCGACGACCCAGCGTGCCGCAGCCAGAGGTCCCAGTCACCGGGGCGCACCTTGCTCCCCAACAACCTGGCTGAGCTGGGCCACCGACCTGGCATACCCTTCAGCAGTGACGGCGCGGCGAAGGGCGATATGACAACCGCCTGCAGGCGCCGCCCTCCAAGCGGAGGCGCCACGCCCGCGGCCACGGTGTGGACGGCGGCGTCCACCCCCTCGCGCGCCAGGTCGACAATGGCCGTGGAGGTCGAGACTTCCACATCGATGCCTGCATGCGCCGCGTGGAACCGGGGCAGTCGCGGAATGAGCCACCGCAGCGCCCAGGTGGTGTAGGCGCGGATGCGCAAGGGCGCTGACTGGGCCTGCAGGTGATCCACGGCAGCCTGGATCTGCGCGAAGCCCGGCTGCAGCTCCTCGGCGAAGCGCGCTCCGATCGCGGTCAGGCCAATCGCGTTGACGCCGCGCCGGACCAGCGAACAGCCCAAGGCCAGTTCCAGATCCCGCAGCCGCTTGCTGACCGCCGGTTGCGTGACGCCCAGCGCGACCGCAGCCGCTGTCAGGCTGCCAGTCTCCGCGACAAGACGGAAGGCCCACAAGCTTTCGAAAGGCAGCGGGGAGCGTGGCATCGGGGCACCCTAACACCAGGTTGGGGTACGGCAAGCAATTCTAGGACTTCTTAGGCCCGCCCCAATGGACCCAGACTGCCGGAAACAAGGCGCCTGGCGGCATGGCCGCATGGGCAAGCCACCGGAGGAAGCCCGCCCATGAAACGTCGTACCGCCCTCATGCTGCTGCCTGCGCTGGCCGGGCTCCGCGCCCCGGCTGTGATGGCCCAGGGACGCTACCCCGATCGGCCAATCCGCCTCATCATCCCCTTCGCTGCGGGCGGCAGCAACGACATCGTCGGCCGCGTCATCGCCGAGGGGATGGGCGCCCGGCTTGGCCAGTCTTTCGTGGTCGAGAACCGGGGCGGCGCCGGGGGCGTGCTCGGCAATGAGGCGGTGGCAACGGCGCCGAAGGATGGCTACACGCTCCTGCTGGGAGGCAGCGGCAGCTTCCTGATCAGCAGCCTGGTCCAGCCGAAGCTGTCCTACGACATCATCCGGGACTTCGCGCCGATCGGCTTCATCGGCAACGCGCCCAACGTCATCACGGTGAACCCGAAGGTCGAGGCCCGCACCATGGGCGAACTGCGCGACCTGGCTCGCCGCGCCAAGCCGCCCCTGTCCTATGCCAGCCCTGGGGTCGGCACCACGGGCCACGTGCTGGGGGCGCTGCTCGCGCTCGAATTCGGCGCCGAGATGGAGCACATTCCGTATCGCGGCACCGGGCCCGCCATCACCGATGTTCTTGCCGGGCGCGTGCAGATCCTGACCAACGCCGCGGCGCCGCTGCGGCCCCATATTGCCTCAGGCGGGCTGCGTGCGGTCGCCGTGGCCGCCCCCCGCCGCCTCGAATTCCTGCCCGAGGTGCCGACCACGGTCGAACAAGGCTTCGCGAAAGTACTCTCTTCAACCTGGTACGGCATCCTGGGCCCGGCGGGCATCCCAACGGACCGCGTGGCAGCGCTCCATGCTGCGCTGAACGCCACCTTGGCCGACGCCGCTGCCAAGCAACGGCTGGCGGAGGAAGGCGTCGAGATCGAGACGAGCCCGACGCCCGCCGACTACGCCCGCTTCATCGAGACTGACCGCACTCGGTGGCAGGAAGTCGTGACGCGCGCCAACATCCGGGCCGAGTGATGCCGCGCGCGCCGCTCCACCGCATCCTGGTGCTGGACGATTTCGGCAATGCCGCATCAGGCGCCGCCGATTGGTCGGGCTTGCCTGTCACCTTCATGCCCCGGAAGCTGGACGACGACGAGCTCGTCGCCTTGGTCACGGCTGAGAAGGCTGATGCCCTGGTGCTGATCCGAGAGCGCAGTGCCTTCCCGGCAAGCCTGGTGCGGCGCCTGCCCGGATTGCGGCTGATGGTGACCACCGGCATGCGGAACCGGGTGCTGGACCTCGACGCCTGCGACGCCGCGGGCATCGCCGTCTGCGGGACCCCTTCCCTGGCTTCGCCAACAGTGGAACTGACCTGGGGGCTGATCCTCTCGCTCGCGCGTGCCATTCCGCAGCAGGAGCAGCGGCTGCGTCAGGGCGCCTGGCAGCAGGGCGCCGGGCTGGGGCTGGAAGGCGCGGTGCTATCGGTCGCCGGTCTGGGACGCATCGGCGCCGGGGTCGCCGCGATCGGCCGGGCCTTCGGCATGCGGCTGCTGGCCTGGAGCCCCAACATGACGGCGGCCACCGCCGAAGCCGCCGGTGCCGAGCTGGTCAGCAAGGAAGCATTGTTCCGCCAGGCCGATATCCTGACGCTGCATCTCGGCCTCGGGCCCGCCACGCGTGGCATTGTCGGCGCGGCGGATCTGGCGCTGATGCGCCGCGGCGCGTTGCTGGTGAACACCGCGCGAGGCCCCCTCGTGGACCAACCGGCGCTGATCGCCGCCTTGCGCAGCGGCCAGCTGGGCGGCGCCGCCATCGACACCCACGAGCCCGAGCCCATGCCTGCTGACGACCCGATCCGGGAGGCGCCCAACGCCCTTCTGACGCCCCACCTCGGCTACGTCACGCAGCAGAACTTCCGCCACTACTTCGACGGCGCGGTGGAATGCCTGCGGGCGTGGAATGACGATGCCCCCTTGCCGCGGCCGCTGAACACCGCAGCCAAAGCCTGACAAGGACCAACTCCATGAGCCGCCACGCCTCTGAATCCGACGCCATCCTGCTGCAGGCCGAAGGTCCTGTCGCTGTGCTCACCCTGAACCGACCGGCGGCGCGCAACGCCATCGACGACGACATGCGCGCAGATCTGATGGCGGCGCTGGACCATGTGGCCAAGACCGACAGCATCAAGGCGCTGGTGATCACCGGCGCGGGCAAGGGTTTCTGCGCGGGCGGAGACGTCAAGTCGATGCAGGCGCGCCTGGCCGTGCCGCCAGGCGAGGTGGCGCTGAACGGCTGGCGCAGGCAGCAGCGCACGCACCACGCCATCGCCATGCTGCATGCGCTGCCCAAGCCGACCATCGCCGCCGTCAATGGGGCAGCCACCGGCCTGGGCTGCGACGTCGCCCTGTGCTGCGACTTCATCATCGCCGCCGATACGGCGCGCTTCGCCATGACCTACATCCTGCGTGGTCTGATCCCCGATGGCGGCGGCATGTACTTCCTGCCGCGCCGTGTCGGCCTGCCGCGCGCCAAGGAACTGATCTTCTCCGGCCGCACGGTGGAGCCGGAGGAGGCGCTGCGGATCAACATGATCGACCGCGTCACGACCGCCGCGACACTGCTGGACGACGCTCGCGCCTGGGCCGCCGAGCTCAGCCACGGCGCCCCCGCCGCCTTGGCCCTGAGCAAGAACATCCTCGATCAGACCTTCGAGCTCTCGGTGGAGCAGATCTTCGCGCTGGGCAGTCAGGCACAGGCCATCTGCTACAGCTCCCGCGAGCATCAGGAATCTGTCGCGGCCTTTCTGGACAGCGTCGCGCAGCGTCGCGCTGCCAAGGAAAAGGGAGAAGTGGCATGAGCGCCATCGGCGCCCTGCTGCGCCCGCGCAGTGTGGCGGTGATCGGCGCCTCCGCCGACGCCAGCAAGATGACCGGCCGCCCGATCGGTTACCTGCAGAAGTACGGCTTCACCGGCGACATCTGGCCGGTCAACCCACGTGCCGAAAGCATCGCGGGCCTGCGCAGCTTTCCCGACGTGGCAGCTCTGCCAGGCGCACCCGACGCGGCCATCGTGCTGCTGGGCGCGGAGCGCGCGGAGGCCGCGGTGCGCGAGCTCGCGGCCAAGGGCTGCCAGGCCGCCATCGTACTAGCCAGCGGCTATGGCGAAGCCAATGAGGAAGGGGCCCGGCGGCAGCAGGCGCTGAAGGACGCGGCGGGCGGGATGCGGTTGCTCGGCCCCAACACCATCGGGCTGGTGAACCTGACGGACGCCATGATGCTTTCCGCCACTGGCGCGCTGGAAGTCGGAACCCTCGCCCCCGGCCGCATTTCCGTGGTCTCGCAAAGCGGCGGCATCCTGGGTTCGCTGCTGTCCCGCGCGGCGGATCGGGGCATCGGATTCGCCAAGCTGGTCTCCACGGGCAATGAGGCCGACATCGACAGCAGCGAGATGATCGCGCACCTGGTCGATGACGAGGCGACGGACGTCATCGCCGTCTATATGGAAGGGCTGCGGCGGCCCGAAATGTTCAAGCAGGCCGCACGGCGGGCGGCCGAGCTGGGCAAGCCGATTGTCGTCTACAAGGTCGGCCGCTCGGATTCCGGCGCGCGGGCGGCGACGTCGCATACTGGGGCCCTGGCGGGGGCGGACCGGGTCTACGACGCGCTGTTCCGGCAATATGGTGTCATCCGCGCCGAGAGCTTCACGGATCTGCTGGACATCCCTGCGGCGCTCGCGACCGGGCGCCGCATGAAAGGGGATCGTGTCGCCATCCTGACCTCGACGGGCGGCGCTGGCACGCTGCTGGCCGATAATTGCGGCCTGGCGGGCATCGATGTCGCCGCGCCGGACGGGGCGACGACCCAGCGCCTCGCCACGCTGCTGAACGAGGATCCCGGCGCGATCGGTCGCAATCCGGTCGATGTCACGCTGGCCGGGCTGCGCCCGGAGCTGTTCCGCGGCGCCATCGACGCGTTGCTGGAAAGCCCGGGCTACGATGCGACGGTCGTCGTGATCGGCTCCTCCGCCCTGGCGACACCGGATATCGTCACGGGCGCCATCGTTGAGTGCCAGGCGCGCAGCGAGAAGCCGGTGCTGGCTTATGTCAGCCCGCACGCCCCGCATCTGGTGCGGCTGTTGAATAGCCAGGGCATCCCGGCCTTCGCGGCGCCGGAAAGCTGCGCCTCGGTGCTGCGCGCCCTGCATCGCCCGGCCCTGCCGCCGCTGCCTAGCCCGGTCACAGAAGACACCCCCATTTTGGCAGGCCTGCCCGCCGGGAACCTCAACGAGGCCGAGAGCAAGGCCCTCTTCGCCCGCTTCGGCGTCCCGATGGCCCGCGAGCATGTGGCGGCCGATGCCCAGGCCGCCGCGGAGGCCGCGCGGGCGCTGGGTGGCGAGGTCGTGCTGAAGGTGCTGTCCCGCGCCATCGCCCACAAGAGCGACATCGGCGGCGTCCGCGTCGGCCTGTCGCCCGCCGAGGTGCCGGAGGCTTGCGCCACCATGCTGCAGCGGCTGACGGACGCCGGTGCGCCCGTCCCGGAGGGCTTCCTGGTGCAGGAGCGCGTCCGTGGTGGCATCGAGATGATCCTGGGCTTCCACCGTGACCCGCAGCTCGGGCCGGTGATCCTCCTCGGCTCCGGCGGCGTGGCAGCGGAACTGTTCCAGGACACGACCCTGCGGCTGCTGCCCATTGTTCGCAAGGATGCCGAGGCGATGGTGGAGGAGTTGAAGGCGGCCGTGCTGCTGCGCGGCTACCGCGGCGCTCCGGCGGCCGATGTCCCGGCCCTGGTGGACACCGTCCTGGCCTTCGCTACCATGGCGGGCACCGCGGGCGAGCGCCTGCTGGAAGCGGAGATCAACCCGCTTTTCGTGCTGCCGGAGGGACAGGGCACCAGGGCGGTCGACGGGCTGGCAGTGCTCCGGTGACCCCGGAACCCCTGCCCGTCCTGGCGGCCCATGCGGCGCTTTGGCGGGATGCGGCCTGGCCGGACGGCCTGGAGCACCATGCGCGACGGGCCCTGCTGGACTGGTTCGCCGCGACCCTGCCCGGTGCGCGGAAGGCACCGGCCACCTTGCTGGCGGCGGCTCTGGCGGATGAGCGGGGTGAAGGCGCTGCGATATGCTATGTGGACGGGCGGCGCGGCTCCGCCCGACACGCCGCTCTGCTGAACGGCATCGCCAGCCACACGGTCGAGTTCGACGATATCCACCGGGATTCCGGGTTGCATCCCGGCAGCCCGACCGTGGCCGCGGCACTGGCGGTGGCGCAGGCGCGCGGCGCCAGCATGGATGCGCTGCTGCGGGCCATGGCGGCGGGTTACGAGATCGGTGGGCGGATTGCCCTGGCGGTCCAGCCCAGCCACTACCGCATGTGGCACACGACCGGAACGGTGGGCACCATCTCGGCAGCGGTGGCCGCTGCCATGCTGCTGGACTGCGACGCCGTTCAGATCGGCCATGCGATCGCTCTGGCGGCGACCATGTCCGGTGGGTTGCAGCAGGCCTTCCGCGGCAGCGGCATGAGCAAACCAATGCACCCGGGCCATGCCGCCGAGGCAGGCGTGCTGGCGGCTCGGGCGGCGGCGGCCGGTGTATCGGGGGCGCCGGACGTGCTCGACGGCCCGGCTGGCTTTGCCGCGGCCACCAGTGACTCCACCGGGCGTTGGGACATGGCTTTGGCGGACCTGGGCCACCGCTTCGTCATCGGCGACATGACGTTCAAGAACCACGGCTGCTGTGGGCACATCTTCCCGGCGCTCGACGGCCTGCTGGCGCTGCGAGACCAGCATTCTTTCCAGCCCGAGGAGGTGTCATCCATCCATGTCGCCGGGTATCGCGCGACGGCAGAGGTCTGCGACCGGCCCTCCGCGCAGACCGAGCAGGAGGCCCGGTTCAGCCTGCAGTACTGCATCGCGGCGCTGCTGCACCACGGCGCCGTCCGGCTGGATGCCTTCACGCCAGAGCGGCTGGGCGACCCGATGCTGCATGCCTTCATGCCGAAGGTCTCTGTCAGCGTTGCTCCAGAGCTGGCCGATGCCTATCCGAGGCGCCGGGCGGCCCGGCTCCGGCTGGAGCTCTTAGATGGCCGGGTCTTCGAGCACGAGCAGCCCAACCGGAAGGGCGATCCAGAGGATCCTTTCACCGATGATGAGCTGGACGCCAAGTTCAGCGAACTGGCGGAACCCGTCCTGGGGAAGCTGGCGGCGGTGAGCCTTCGCGATCTGATCCGACACGGTTCAGAACTTCCTGGCCTGGCGTTACCCCCGTCGGCGTGACCGCGCGACCTGACGACGCGTTGCAGGCGGCCCATCGCTTCACCGGCGCAACGCAAAGCCGACGAAACCTTCTGCCTGTCGCGACAGCGGCCGCCGCCGCGACTGCAGCAGCCTGGCCTGCACCGCCACCTGCGGCCTGAAGGGTCGCACCTGAGCGCCGCGTGCATTCGCGGGCATGAGGGCGAACCCGTCCAGCACGGCAATGCCCGCCCCTTCCTCGGCAAGGGCACAGGCGATCGATGATTGTGAGACTTCGATCGCGACCGTCAGAGGCAGACCAGCTTGCTCGAAGGCATGCTGCAACAGGATCCGCACGGGCTGGTGGGGCGCGACGCAGATCAGCGTCTCCTCCACCAAATCCTGGGCAGTCAGCGATTCCTGCTGGGACAAGGGATGTCCGGGCGGCAGCACGCAGCCGAGCTCCCGCTCAGCAAGATCGCGAACCATAACGCGAGAATCACCCACCGGACCCATGGCCAGGCCGAGTTCCACCCGATGGTCGATCACGAGACGGATCACCTCTTGCAGGGGATGGGCACGTATCGAGAGCGCCACATCCGGATGGGCTTGCCGGAATTGCTTGACCAGTTGCGGGACCAAGCCATGCGCGAGGGTGGGCGTCACCGCCAGGCTCAGCAGCCCGCCTTTCCCTTCACGCAGGTCCCGACCCAGGCGCTGCACCAGCTCGATGCCTGCCAAGGCGCTGACCACCTCGGGGAAGAGCGACAGGGCTTCCGTGGTCGGCAGCAACCGCTGCCGCTGGCGCAGGAACAGACGGAAGCCCAGCCGGTCCTCCGCCTGCTGCAGCATCTTGCTGACCGCTGGCTGTGAGATGTTCAGCGCTGCCGCCGCCGCGGTGACGCTTCCCAGTTCCATGACCTGGCGGAAAAGCGCCATCTCCCGCGGCGTCAAGATCATAACTAATTCTCATGAGATCAGGGGTAATCGGTATTTGAGCCTATAAACGCTCTGCTCCACAACTCCCCCCAAGGGCCACCAGACCGGCTCATGGGAGAGAAACCGTGCACCGATTGACGCGCCGCCTCGCGCTGGCCCTGCCAGCAGGCGGGCTTTTAGCAGCGACCCGCCGGAGCGCCCGGGCACAGGCCCCCTGGCCCGCCAAGCCAGTCACCGTCATCATCCCCTTCGGCCCGAGCGGCGGCGCCGACGTCGTGGGCCGCCTGGTCTTCGCACAAGCTGGTGCCGCCGACGGGCCTGGCTTCGTCATCGAGAACCGCGCTGGGGCTGGCGGCAATATCGGTGTCGAGGCGCTGTCCCGTGCCGCCCCGGATGGCTACACCCTGGGCACCATCGCCATCAGCACCCATGGCGTGAACCCGACGCTGTACCGGCGCCTCCCTTTCGACCCCGTCGCCGACTTCACGCCGATCGCCCTGCTGTCGCTGCAGCCGGTCGTGGTCGCGGTGCGGGCGGAATCGCCGATCCAGGACCTGGCCGGGCTGGCACAGTGGAAGCAGGGCGAGCTCACCTACGCCTCGGCGGGCAACGGCACCTCGGGCCATATGGCGGGGGAGCTGCTGCGGCTGCGCACGGGCCTGCCGCTGCTGCACGTCCCCTATCGCGGTAGCGGCCCGGCCTGGACCGACACGCTCGGCGGCCGCGTCGATCTGGTGATCGACAATGTCCAAGCCGGGCTGCCGCACCATGCCGCGAAGCGGATGCGCATTCTCGGCGTCAGTTCGGCAGCCCGCATCGAGGTGCTGCCAGAGGTCCCGACCATCGCCTCGGTCGTGCCCGACTACGTGGTGAATTCCTGGAACGGGCTGGCGGGCCCGGCTGGGCTCCCGCCGCCCATCCGCGACCGGATGAACGGGCTGGTGCGGCAGTGGCTCGGCCAGCCCGCGCTGCAGGCGCGTTTCCGCGATCTCGGGATTGGTGTCCCGGCCGACACCAGCCCTGAATTCCTCGCCGACTTCATCAAGAAGGAAATCGCGCTATGGGCTCCGGTGGTCCGGCAATCCGGTATGCAGCCTGACTGATGGACGGCTCCCCTCCCCGCCAGGTCCGCGCCTTCGACGCGCTGATGGCGATCCGCGGCGGCCCGGCGCTGCCCGCGGCCGAGGTCTCGATCGACGGCGCCGACCCCTTCTTCCGCACCCCCTTCAAGGCGGGCGAGGTCGCCGCGGCGGCCATCGCGGCCTGCGGCGTCGCCGCCAACGACCTCTGGGCGCTGCGCGGTCATGCCCGGCAGCGGATCGAGGTCCGGGTGCCGGAGGCGGCCGCCACCCTGCGCACGGTGGACTACACCCGGGCGCGGGGCGCTGATGGGCAGCACCGCCATGTGCCGATCCCGCAGGCCATGGCGCAGATGCTGCGCGTCACCCAGCCCTGGCCTACCCGCGACGGGCGCTGGTTCCTGCCGCATCTCAACCTGCCGCAGCTCAGCGCCCGCGTGCTCGGCGTGCTGGCCTGCGAGAACACGCCGGAGGCCGTCAGCGCCGCCGTGGCGGGCTGGGAGGGCGAGGCGCTGGAAGAAGCCGTCGCCGCGGCCGGGGCCTGCGGCGGGCTGATCCGCAGCGCCGAGGAATGGCGTGCCCATCCCCAGGGCGCCTACCTGGCAGGCAGGCCGGTCGTCGAGATCGACCGGCTCGGCGCTTCGCCGCCGGAACCCCTGCCCGCTGGCCCCCGCCCGCTCGCAGGCATCCGCGTGCTGGACCTGACGCGTATCCTGGCCGGGCCGGTGGGCAGTCGCGGCCTCGCCGAGCAGGGCGCCGACGTGCTGATGGTGACCAGCCCAGACCTGCCGCAAACGCCGGAGCATGTCCGAGACACCAGCCATGGCAAGCGCAGCTGCTTCCTGGATCTGAAGACCCCCAGCGGCGCCGCGCGCTTCGCCGAGCTGGTCCGCGAGGCCGATGTCGTGGTCGACGGCTACCGTCCCGGCGCCCTGGCGCGGCTCGGCTTCGGCGCGGCCGCGCTGGCCCGGCTGCGGCCCGGCCTCGTCCACCTGTCCGTCAGCTGCTTCGGCTCTGGCGGCCCATTCGCCGATCGCGCCGGATGGGAGCAGGTCGCCCAGGCGGTGACCGGCCTCTGCGAGGCCCAGGGCCGCCTGACCGGGGCTGGCCAGCCGAAGCTGATCTTCGCGCCGGTCTGTGACTACACCACCGGCTATCTCGCCGCCTACGGCGTCATGCTCGCTTTGGCGCGACGTGCCCGAGAGGGTGGCAGCCAGTCGGTCAAGGTTTCCCTCTGCCAGTCGGCCATGCTGCTGCAGCGCCAGGGCCTGGTCACTGGCTTCGAGAAAGCGCCCGAGGTGCTGACCGAGGCGCAGTTTGCCCCGCTGCAGGTTCGGGAAGACGGCATCCATGGCGACCTGCTGACGCTCGGCCCGGTGCTGCGGATGTCGCAGACGCCGCCGCGCTGGGACCGGCCGACGCCGGAGCTGGGCAGCAACCGTCCGGAATGGCTGGGACGCTCATGACAGGGAGGAAGCAAGAATGACGATGTCACGGCGCGACTGGCTTCGCCTCGGGCTGGCGCAGGCCTGCAGCGGCTTGGCTGCCCTGCCCGCTCTGGCGACGGAAGCGAGTTTCCCTTCGCGCCCGATCAGGGTGGTCGTGCCCTTCGCCGCGGGCGGCGGCACGGATGTCGTCGGGCGCGAGCTCGCCCAGCTGATGTCGACCGAGCTCGGCCAGCCGCTGGTCATCGACAACCGCGCGGGTGGCGGCACGGTGCCGGGCTCCGACCTGGTCGCCAAGGCGCCGCCGGATGGCTACACGCTGCTGCTGACCACCTCGGCGCTGGCCATCAACGCGTCGCTGGTCAAAGGCCTGCCCTACGACACGCTGCGCGACCTCACCGGGGTGGCGCGGATCTGCCACGGGCCGAATGTCATCGTCGTCCGCCCTGACAGCCCGCACCGCTCGGTCGCCGACATCATCCGGGACGCCAAGGCGGCGCCAGGCGCGCTGTCCTACGGATCCTCCGGCAATGGCTCGGCCGTGCATCTGGCGGCGGAGCTGTTCAAGCTGACCGCAGGGCTCGACATCATCCACGTGCCCTATCGCGGCGCGGGCCCGGCCTATACCGACCTGCTGGGTGGCAGGCTCGACATGGTCTTCGCGACCGCGGGCGGGGTCGCCAATCTCGTGAAGTCGAACCGGCTGCGGGCGGTAGCCCTCACCTCGCCGCAGCGAAGCGGCCTATGAAGGGGTGCCGACGGTCGCCGAGACCTTGCCGGGCTACGAGGCCGAGGTCTGGTATGCCGCCTTCGCCCCGGCCGCGACGCCCGCGCCGGTGCTGGCACGGCTGCAGGCGGCGTTGCAGCGCGCCGCAGCCACCCCCGGCTATCAGGCGCGGCTGACCGGCGAGGGGCTGACGGTCGCCGTCTCGAACCCGGCCGAAATGACGGAATTTCTCAGGACCGAGGAAGCTCGCTGGCGTCGCGTCGTCACCGACGGGCGGATCGTGTCCGACTGATGTCCTGGTCAGGATCGCAAGAAAGGAAGACCCGCATGAGCAAGGGCCGCCTCGAGGGGAAAGTCGCCATCATCGTCGGCGCGGGCCAGCAGCCCGGCGAGACGCTGGGCAATGGCCGTGCCGTCGCCGAGCGCTTCGCCGAGGAGGGCGCCGCGCTGCTGCTGGTCGACATCAATGCCGATTGGGCGGCGGCGACGCAGGCGGCCGTGGCGGCGCATGGCCATCCCTCGGCGGTGCTGCAAGCCGACATCACCCGGGAGGATGACTGCGCCGCGATTGCCCGCGCCTGCATCCAGCATTACGGGCGGATCGACATCCTGCACAACAACGTCGGCCGGTCCCGCGGCGACCGGAAGACCGCCGAGATGGATGCGGCGATGTGGGACGAAATCATGGCCATGAACCTCAAGGGCATGTTCATGACCTGCAAACACGTGCTGCCGCAGATGGTCGCGCAGCGTTCCGGCTGCATCGTCAACGTCTCCTCCACCGCGTCGCTCTCGGCGCGCCCGACGGTCGCGTACAAGACCAGCAAGGGCGCGGTGAACACCCTGACCCAGCACATCGCAATGGAGAACGCCGCGCACGGCATCCGCGCCAATGTCATCCTGCCCGGGCTGATCGACACGCCCATGGCGATCGAGCGCCGTGCCCAGGAACGCGGCGTGCCGCGCGAGGTCGTCCGGGCCGAGCGCGAAGCGCTGGTGCCGATGCGGCGCATGGGCACCGCCCAGGACGTCGCCAACGCCGCGCTGTTCCTCGCCTCGGACGAGGCCCGCTACATCACCGGCGTCATCTTGCCGGTTGATGGCGGGCTGCTGGAGAAGCGCGGCTGAACCAGCGTCAACCGAGTGGCTTCGAAGGTCGCTGCGCGGCAGCGAGCGTCGGCATCTGCGGTAGGCGCCATGGCAGCGAGGTATCTTAGCCTTGGACAGAGGAAGCGGGTGCGTCTCGCCACGGCCGCTGCGTTCTGAGAATGAGGTCACCTGCACCAAACACGGACCTGGAGCACCTGCTCAAATGCTACGGCAAGGAGAAAATCATCTGCGTAGGCCTGTCGCCAAAACCTGCTTAGCGGCGACGGCGGGCGTCGGCATGCTTCCACATCACCCGCGTGCATGACGGAACCGCGGCTGACTGGCCCGAGGCCTACCACGTAGCGCTCATGATCGACGGCCTAACCTACGCGCACAAGATCCTGACAGCCGAGGAACTGGTGACCGCCATCAGGGCGTCGGCGCCCGCCAGCGCCTGAAGCTCGTCGCCTGCCATTGGCGGCGCCGATCTGGCGCAGCCAATGGCCTCTTTGCTCGTCATTGGGTTAGAAAATGTGAACTAAAATCTGCGGCAGGAGACGCACAGTTCCTTCTCGAGACTTCTGTACTTGGAATGCCGCAACCCTGTTACAGGCCGCTGTGAAGCGCCTAATGCTCAAGCCTTCGACCTTCTCGCCTTTCCGGTAGTTCCGCCCGCCAGGCCAGCTCCATTTGGAAGCGACGCGCCACCTAATGGCTTGGCCTTCTGGCGTCCAACGTTCCTTGTGGAAGCCGCATCCGAAGCGGACACACCAGCGTCGCTCAGACTGCTCAGCACCTCGACCGGCGGCTCCGTAGCCTCTGGCATCGGAAACTTCTGTTCCCACGGCTGCCAAGTATTTAATGGAGGACAGATTGTCTCCAAAGGACCGCCTTTCTTTCTCTCAATGAGGATGGTTGCCGCCACGAGCAGGGCATCCTCCGCACTGCGCAAGGTGCAATCTTGCACCTTCCTGTTTTTAACAGGGCGTTCCTCAACAAGGCGCCAGCTGACAATCTGGGGCGCCACCTTCAAGCCAGTCTTGTTGCCGTCCTGGAGAACGTTCCCCGCCGCATCAGTGCTGAAGACCGCATTAGCCAGGAGGATCGTTCCCTGCTTTGGTCCTTTTGGAGGCTTCGAAGCGGCACGATGGTTGTTCACTTCAAGCACGTAGGCCTTCGAGCGAGCCTCGAGGTACTCCAACTCCGGTGCAAATCTGGGCTCGAGACGTCGAATCGCGTCCAACGTCAGCTTCCTGCTCCCCCAAAACATCCAGCCTAGATGATGGTGATCCCCCAGTCGCTCCAGTGCCCAAATGGCAGATCGCAGTGCTCCAACCAGGGACCTGGTCTCTTCTTCCAGGCGCTCTCGATATTTCGCGGTCCGCTTCGCGGTGCTGGCCGCCCCGACTGACGGATCACTTGGCGGCCGCCCTCTCCGCCTGGGCGCGCTTTCCTGCAAAGTCGATGACTTCTTGGCGCAAGGTGCCACCTTGGCCGAAGCACCACTGAAGCCCTCGACTTCAGCAGATTTCGTGGCGTCACAGATTTCAAGGGCTTGGCCCTTTCGGGTTCGGCCTCCCTTGTAGCTGTCCCGTGAGGAGCGGCTCGACGACATAGCGTGCGACCTTCATCCATTTCGTGACGTCACGATAATCGAGTGAGTCGCTTGCTGTCGATCGTCCATTCGTGACGTCACGAAAATTTAGCTCTGCAAATTATCGACGGCCCGTTCGTGACGTCACGATATGCAACTGGCTTCCGCCGAAAGAGATGTTTCCGTGACGTCACATTAATTAGCCGACGCAGGTAGTCGGTACGCTTTTCGTGACGTCACGATACGTTGGCAACCTATGTGGCTGAAGGACCATCGAACACCGCTTGCCGGGGGTGCAGGAGAGCAGCCCAGCCGGATTACTGGAGCAGGCTACGCATGGGATGGCTTCACCGATGGTGAAGTCTGTGGGGCGGATGCCGGGTCGCAGGGCGGCCCGCCTTGTGACACCGCCCGTGGTCTGACTAGCGCCTGTCCAGTCAACTGAGCCGAGCATCGGGGCTGAGAGCGGTGGGTCACTCCGGATCCATTCGATTGCCCTTGGACACGATGAGCATCTGGTCGTCGGGCAACGGCCGCTGGAGCTCGCGGGCGATCTCCCACGGCGCCTCTACCCAGGTGTTCATCTCCTCCGGCGTGGTCAGCAGCACCGGCATTGCCTTCGCGTGGATGGCGCCGACAGTCTCATTCGGGTCGCAGGTCACGAAGCCGTAGAGCTCGTGCTCTCCCTCGACCGGGTGTGACTTGGGCCCACGCGTGCCGTTCCAGCGAGTCCAGATCCCCGCGAAGGCGAAGAGCGGCCGCTCTGGCGCCAGGCCAAACCACACTGGCGTCTTCTTGGGCTTCGTGTCCTCCCATTCCGGAAATGAGGTCACAGGCACCAGGCAGCGGTGCGCCGGGCCCAACCACCGGCGCCAGTGAGGGCTGCAGGTGTTCCGGATGTTCGTGACGGGGTGGCCGCCGTACTGCTCGGGTCCGGCATGCCCCAGCGCATCATGGTGAGCTCCCGCCCGCCGTCCTCGGCTTCGCGCACGATGGGCGCCATGCTGTCGGGGTAGATAGCGGGGAGTGGCGGGAGGTTTCCCGTGCGGTCATGGAGCGACCGGGTGAGCTCCAGGATGGCGCGCTGGTTGCTGGTCGTCGAGTAGAGGTTGCACAAGACCGTTCTGCCTCCGCCGAGGCTCCAGCTGAACGCTGACGCCAATATTCACGCAATCGTCGATTACAGGGTGGGGGCTGCTCGGCCTACCTAGCCGCCCGAAGCAGGCTTTCCAGCCGAATGGCACCGCTCCAGCCAGAGAGCGTGTGCGAGCCAAACGAACCCGGCTAAGCCTCCCGCTGTGGAGGCCGCGCCAGCTAGCCACATACCCACCACAACCGCTGCTTTTCCGATAGTGGCTCCCGGATCCACGATACCCTCCAGCCAGCCTGCGGGCATCGGCTCGCCGCCGAAGACCGACAGCGCCGCCAGAGGCGCGGCGATGGCCGCCATCTTCAAGGTGTAGGTTGCCAGGCTCATCTTCTGCCCCCGCTTCTCGGCACCGAAACGTCCAGGCAGCATAAGAGGTTCACCGAAGCTTGCCAGAGCTCATGGCATCCAGGGTAGGCTTGTCCCGAGGAGGATTGCCCATGCCGTCTTACCCTGTCGATCCGGCGATCCAGGCGGAGGCTCGCCGTCTTGCTTCGGAAGATCTCGACCGCAACCTTGGCGCCGTCGCCGAGATGCTGGCCGAGCGTGGCCATCATGGTCCCGATGGCAGGCCATATGCCGCACGCACCGTGGCCAACTTGCTCGACGAGGAACTTGTCCGGAGGCGCGAGGACCGGCAGCGGGCGCTCAGGGCCGAGGCAGGTGCCGACTTCAGCCGCTGGCTTGCCCAGCATGGCCAAGAGTTTGTCGCGGGTGGTACGGATGCTTCCCTCCAGAAGGCAGCCTCGCCCGAGCGCTGATTTTCCGACCTCTGACGAGGCCCTTGTCTGGCGGAGTGACCATCCCGCCCTGCACGATCTCGTCGACGGACGACGGTCTGCCTGCAGAATGGGAAGCAAGGTAGGTCATCGCCATCCAATACAATGCCACCTGCGGATTGCCGCTTGACACCCCTCCGACAGATAATCTTGATACATCGCCCTCCAAGGCATAGGGTCCCGACATGCCAAAGGAACCCGCCCTGCGCGCTGTCCCCCGCCCCTCCCTGGACTTCACGGACCGGACTTACTGGGCCGGGACCATCAAGATGGCGCTGAGCCGGTTCTTTGTCCTCCAGGTGCTGCACGATGGCCCCGCGCACGGCTACGACATCGCCCGTGCCGTCGAGCGGACCACGAATGGCTGCTGCTCGCCCTCCGAGGGCGCCCTGTACCCAACGCTTCGCGAGTTCGAGCAGGGCGGCTACCTGACATCCGCGCCGGAGGTCGTCTCCGGCCGCGAGCGCAAGGTCTACACGCTGACGGATAGGGGCCGCGATGCCTTCAAGGTCGGCCTGGAAGCTTGGATGGACGCCACGGCGGCCCTGACCGAGACCGACCGCGCCGCCGCCGCCCGCGACCAAGCCCAGCGCGCCTGCCGATGCTGACCGTTGGTTTGCCCACATGCATCGCCCACCGAGGCATAATGAAGGGGACTGACAGATGACCTCCTGCTGCTCCGCTACGCCGCGCCCTCAGAACAGGGCCTCTGATGGCCACGACGCCCTCAGGTCGCTGCCTGTCGCCATCATCGGCGGCGGTCCGGTCGGCCTCGCCGCCGCAGCTCACCTACTGGAGCGTGGCCTCGAGCCGGTCATCCTGGAAGCCGGTCGCTCCGTCGGCACGGCGCCGCTCGCCTGGGGCCACGTCCCCATGTTCTCTCCCTGGCGCTACAACATCGACCGGGCGGCCCAAACCCTGCTGGAGCGGCACGGCTGGACGGCGCCGGACGCCGACGGGTTCCCGACCGGGCGCGAGCTCGCCGAGGACTATCTGGCGCCGCTCGCCGCGCTGCCGGAGATCGCTGGCCGCCTGCGCCTGAACATGCGGGTGACCGGCGTCGCCCGGCAACGCGTGAGCAAGGTCCGCGACGCCGGGCGCGGGGAGCAGCCCTTCGAAGTCAGGTTCCAGGCAGACGGACGCGAGGGCCGCCTCCTCGCCCGCGCCGTCATCGTGGCGACGGGCACCTGGGGCAACCCGAGCCCGGCCGGTGCCTCCGGCCTGCCCGCTTTCGGCGAGCGCGAGGCCGCCGACCGGATCCGCCACGGCATGCCCGACGTCCTCGGCGCCGAGCGCGGCCGCTACGCGGGCAAGCGCGTCCTCGTCGTCGGCTCCGGCCACTCGGCCATCGGCACCCTGATCGACCTCGCCAGCCTGGCCGCGCAGGCGCCGGGCACCGCCGTCCTCTGGGCTGCCCGCACCGCCGACCAGGCGCGGGCCTACGGCGGCGGCGCGGCCGACCAGTTGCCGGAGCGCGGCGCCCTGGGCCAACGCCTGCGGCACCTCGTCACGTCTGGGGCCGTTGAGCTGCTCGCGCCCTTCTCCGTGGATGAGGTCCGCCGGGGCGCCGATGGCTCCCTGCAGGTCATGGGCCTCGAGGGTTGGGCGGTCGAGGTCGACCAGATGGTGGTCGCCACCGGCCTGCGGCCTGACCTTGGAATCCTTGCCGAAGTCCGCATGGACCTGGATCCGGCGCTGGAGTGCCCGCGCGTGCTGGCCCAGCTGATCGACCCCAACCTGCACTCCTGCGGCACCGTCCGGCCGCACGGCGCCTTCGAGCTCCAGCAACCGGACAGCGGGCTTTTCCTTGCCGGGATGGCCAGCTACGGCCGGGCACCGACCTTCCTGCTGGCCACTGGCCACGAGCAGGTGCGCTGCATCGCCGCCTTCCTGGCGGGCGACCTCGAGGCCGCGCGCCGGGTCGAGCTCGAACTGCCGGAGACCGGCGTATGCAGCGGGAGCCGCGCGCTCCCCGGTGCCGCGGGTTCCGAGGCGCCATCCCCGTGCTGCGCGCCCCCGGTCCTGCAGGTGGCCTGCTGCGGACCGAAGCCGGAGTTGGTCAAGGAAACGACGTGCTGCGGGGCGGGGACCAACCGGGCGACCGCACCGGCCGAGCCCGCCGAATGAGCCAGGCGGCAGTTCCGGAACACTCCCCCGCCGGTGCGCTGGCGGGCCGCAACCGGGTGACGGTCGTCTCGGCCATCGGCGTCGGCCAAATCCTTGCCTGGGGTTCCTCCTACTACCTGCTGGCCGTCCTGGCCGGACCGATTGCCGCGGACACCGGCTGGCCGTTCACCTGGATCATGGGCGCCCTGTCCATCGGCATGCTGGTGTCCGGCCTGGCGTCGCCGCGAATCGGCCACCTGATCGACCGGCACGGCGGCCGCCCCGTGCTCGCCGCCAGCGCCGTCCTGCTCTCCGCGGGCCTGCTGCTGCTCGGACTGGCGCCCAGCCTGCCGGTGTTCGTGCTCGCCTGGGTGGTGCTCGGGCTGGCCATGGGTGCCGGGCTCTACGACCCGGCCTTCTCGACGCTGGGGCGGCTCTACGGCGAGCAGGCACGCTCGGCGATCACCCACGTCACCCTGTTCGGCGGCTTCGCAAGCACGGTCTGCTGGCCGCTCAGCGCCTTCCTGGTTGACCATCTGGGCTGGCGCGGCGCCTGCCTGACCTACGCCGCCATCCACCTTGCGGTCGTGCTGCCCCTCTACCTGTTCGGCGTGCCGCGCAAGTTAGCCAAGCCCGCCGCACCGCCCGCAGCCGCCAAGGCTGCCCCGGTGCAGGGCCACGTGCAGGCGGGCCAGCGCTACGCCTTCGTCGTGCTGGCAGCGGGGTTCACCCTGGCGGCCGTCATCATGACCGTGATCTCCGTTCACCTGCTGACGCTGCTGCAGTCGCAGGGGTTGGCGCTGGCGGCGGCCGTTGCCTTGGGCACGCTGATCGGCCCGGCGCAGGTCGGCGCCCGCGTGCTGGAGATGCTGTTCGGCAAGAAAGCGCATCCCATCTGGAGCCTAGTCGCGTCCGCGGTGCTGGTGGCGGTCGGCCTGGGCATGCTGGTGGGTGCACCGGGTGTCGTGGCGGCGGGCATCGTCATGTACGGCATGGGCAGCGGCATCCGCTCCATTGCCCGCGGCACGGTGCACTTGGCGCTCTTCGGCAAGGAAGGCTACGCCGTGCTGATGGGCCGTATCGCCATGCCGACCCTCATCGCGCAGGCGGCCTCGCCGTTCCTCGGCGCCTGGCTGCTGGACAGGTTCGGCGCCTCCACCACGCTGGCCGTGCTGTGCGGCGCCGCCGTGCTCAACATCCTGACGGTGCTGGCGCTCGTGCCGTACGCGCTTGGACGCCGCTGAGAGTGATCCGTCCCATAGAAGAACGAGGCGCCCGTGCCCGACCCCAACCCATCCGCCC
>NZ_CACSJM010000005.1 GCF_902706185.1 Roseomonas sp. 18066
GTGGGATCGGAGATGTGTATACGAGACAGCCTGCTGATCGACGAGCTCGAGGCGCTCTGGGCCCCGATCGCGGAATCCGACGACTGGTCGCTGTTCCACGCCAAGCTGGCGGCCATCGCCGAGCTCGGCCAGGCCATGGGCACCAGCCGGGGCTGAGCTTTCCCCCCTTGGACTGCAGCCCCGGCGGGCGCAGTCTGGCGCGGCGCGACCCGGGGCACCGCCAAAAGCCCGGGCGCCCAGGGAAACGACCGGATGACTGATGTGCTGACCCGCCGCCGGATCGGCGCGGCCTCGCTGGGCCTGGCGCTGGCCCTGCCGGCGCTGCGCCGCCCCCAGGCCGCCGAGACCGTGCTGCGCCTCTCCACCAACCTGCCGCCCAGCCACCCGCTGAACCAGCGCCTGCTGGAGGCCGCCGCCACCATCGGCCACCGCAGCGACGGCAAGCTGGAGCTGCGGCTCTTCCCCGCCAACCAGCTCGGCGCCGACACCGATGTGCTGAGCCAGCTGCGCTCCGGCGCGGTGCAGATGATGACCCTATCGGGGCTGATCCTCTCGACCCTGGTGCCGGTCGCCTCGCTGAACGGCGTGGGCTTCGCCTTCCCGGATTACGCGACGGTCTGGCGCGCCATGGACGGGCCGCTCGGCGCCTTCCTGCGCGGCGAGATCGCCAAGGCCGGGCTGACGCCGATGACCCGCATCTGGGACAATGGCTTCCGCCAGATCACCTCGGCCGCGAAGCCCGTCGAGAAGCCCGAGGATCTGGCCAATTTCAAGATCCGCGTGCCGGTCAGCCCGCTCTGGACCTCGCTGTTCCGGGCCTTCGGCGCGGCGCCGGCCTCGATCAACTTCGCCGAGACCTATTCGGCGCTGCAGACCCGCCTGGTCGACGGCCAGGAGAATCCCCTGCCCGTCATCGAGACCGCCCGCCTCTACGAGGTCCAGAAGTTCTGCGCGATGACCAACCACATGTGGGACGGTTTCTGGCTGCTGGCCAATCGCCGCGCCTTCGCGGGCCTCACCACCGGCCAGCAGGAGATGGTGCAGCAGGAGCTCGACGCCGCCGCGATGCGCGAGCGCGAGGACCTGGCGACGCTGTCCACCGCGCTGGAGGGGACGCTGGCCGCCCGCGGGTTGCGCTTCAACACCCCCGACCCCGCGCCCTTCCGCCAGAAGCTGCAGCAGGCCGGCTTCTACGAGCAGTGGAAGACCCGCTACGGCGCCGAGGCCTGGGGCCAGCTCGAGACGGCGGTGGGGCGCCTGGGCTAGTGGACAAGGCGGGCGACGCGGGGGATTGGTAACCCCCCGCCGCCAGCCCGAGGAGCGTCCCATGGCCGACAACCCCTTCTTCGAGACCTGGGACCACACGACGGGCCTGCCGCCCTTCCCCCGGCTGCGGCCCGAGCACTTCCCGCCGGCGCTCACCGCCGCCCTGGCCGCGCACCAGGCCGAGATCGCCGCCATCCTGGCCTCCCGCGACCCGGCCGGCTTCGCCAACGTGGTGGAGCCGCTGGAGCGCGCCGGCCGCCAGCTCAGCCTGGTCTCGCGCTGCCTGGACACGCTCGCCAGCAACCTGGGCGAGCCCGAGATCGAGGCGCTGGAGCTGGAATGGTCGCCGGTGCTGGCCGAGCACGATGCCGCCGTGACCGGCGACTCCCACCTCTATGCCCGGCTGATGGCGGTGCCCGATGACGGGCTGGAGGAAGACCAGCGCCGCCTGCTGGCGCAGCATCGCCGGCAGATGCGCCGCGCCGGCGCCGGGCTGGACGCCCCCGGCCGCGCCCGCATGCAGGCCATCGCCGCCGAGGCCAGCCGGCTGGAGACCGAGTTTTCCCAGAACGTCACCCGAGCGGAGCGCGACTGGACCCTGTCGCTGACGGAGGCCGACCTCGACGGCCTGTCCGACGACTTCCGCGCCACGCTGCAGGCCGCCGCCGACGAGCGGGGCGCCACCGGCTGGCTGGTCACCCTGTCGCGCAGCGTCATGGAGCAGTTCCTGGCGCAATCCACCCGCCGCGACCTGCGCCAGGCCGTGCACCAGGCCTGGTCGGTCCGCGCATCCGAGGCCAACGCCCCCCTGGTGCCGCGCATCCTGGCGCTGCGGGCCGAGCGTGCCCGGCTGCTCGGCTTCAAGAGCCACGCCGACTACGCCCTCGACGGCTCCATGGCCGGCAGTCCCCAGGCCGCCATGGCCCTGCTGGAGCGGCTTTGGGAGGCCGGCCGCGCCCGCGCCTTGCTGGAGCAGGCCGACCTGCAGGCGCTGGCCGATGCCGACGGGCTCGGCGGCACGATCGAAGCCTGGGACTGGGGTTTCTATGCCGAGCGGCTGCGCCAGCAGCGCCACGGCATCGACGAGGCCGCGCTGAAGCCCTACCTGCCGCTCGCCCGCGTGCTGGAGGCCGCCTTCGACACCGCGCACCGCCTGTTCGGCGTCACCTTCGTCGAGCGCGACGACCTGCCCGCCTGGCACGTCGATGCGCGCGGCTTCGAGGTGCGCTCGGGCGAGACGGTGCTCGGCCTGTTCCTGATGGACAATTATGCCCGGCCGGGCAAGCGCTCCGGCGCCTGGATGAGCAGCCTGACCGATGCCGCGACGCTGACCGGCGCCCGCGCCATCGTCACCAACGACAACAACATCGCCCGCGGCAATCCGACGCTGCTGAGCTGGGACGATGCGCGCACCGTCTTCCACGAGCTCGGCCATGCCCTGCACGGGCTGCTGAGCGCGGTGCGCTACCCCTCGCAATCCGGCACCAATGTCGAGCATGACTTCGTCGAGTTCCCCTCCCAGGTGCTGGAGAACTGGCTGGCGACGCCCGCCGTGCTCGACCGCCATGCCCGCCATGTCGAAAGCGGCGCGCCGATCCCCGCCGCGCTGCGCGACGCCGTGCTCGGCGCGCGGACCTTCAACCAGGGCTTTTTCACCACGGCCCTGGTGGGCTCGGCGCTGCTCGACATGGCGCTGCACAGCCTGGACGATCTCTCGGGCCTCGACCCCGCGGCCTTCGAAGCCGCCTTCCTGGCCGACAGAAAAATGCCGGCGGCGGTGGGGCTGCGGCATCGCACGCTGCATTTCAGCCACCTCTTCGGCGGCTCCATGTATGCCGCCGGCTACTACGCCTATCTCTGGGCCGAGGTGCTGGATGCCGACGGTTTTTCGGCGTTCGAGGAATCCGGCGACGTCTTCGATCCGCGCCTGTCGGAGAAACTGCGCGACATCTACGCCGCCGGCGGGTCGCGCGATCCGATGGCGCTCTATCTGGACTTCCGCGGCCGGCCGCCGCAGGAAGACGCCCTGCTGCGGGCCCGCGGCCTGATCTGAGACACCGGAGAGAAACGTCATCATGCAGAACACCCCCGATATCTGGGCGCTGGTCGAGGCCAAGCGCGACACCATGGTGGCGCTGGCCGACCGCGTCTGGGAGACGCCCGAGGTGCTCTACACCGAGGCCCGCTCCTCCGCCGCCCATGTCGAGGAGCTGCAGCACCAGGGTTTCGCGGTGCGCCAGGGTGTCGCCGGGATGCCGACCGCCATCGTCGCCGAGGCCGGCGATGAAGGCCCGGTCATCGCCATCCTCGGCGAATACGACGCGCTGCCCGGCCTCAGCCAGGCGGCCGGCATCGCCGAGCACCGCCCGGTCGAGGGCCAGGGCGGCGCCGGCCATGGCTGCGGCCACAACCTGCTGGGCGCCGGCGCCCTGCTGGCGGCGACCGCGGTGAAGGACTGGCTGGCGGCGCAGGGCATCAAGGGCCGCGTCCGCTACTATGGCTGCCCCGCCGAAGAGGGCGGCGCCGGCAAGACCTTCCTGGTGCGCGCCGGGCTGTTCGACGACGTCGACCTGGCCATCACCTGGCACCCGGATTCCTTCGCGGGCGTGGCGCCGGCCATCGCGCTGGCCAATACCCGCGTCGACTTCACCTTCACCGGCCGGTCCAGCCATGCCGCCGCGGCGCCGCATCTGGGGCGGAGCGCGCTGGACGCGGTCGAGCTGATGAATGTCGGCGTCAACTACATGCGCGAGCACATGAACAGCGAGGCCCGGGTGCATTACGCCGTGCTCGATGCCGGCGGCATCGCGCCGAACGTCGTGCAGGGCCGCGCCAAGGTGCGCTATGCGGTGCGCAACACCGACCTGGCCGGCATGCGCGCCCTGGTCGAGCGGGTGCGCAAGATCGCCGAGGGCGCCGCGCTGATGACCGAGACCAAGGTCGAGATGCGCATCGTCGCCGCCTTCTCCAACCTGGTCGGCAATGGCGTGCTGGAGCAGGCGATGCAGGCCGAGTTCGACCGGCTGGGCGCGCCCGACTTCGACGAGGCCGACCGCGCCTATGCCAACCAGATCCGCGCGACCCTGGATCCGGAGGACATCCGCGCCGCCTTCCGCGGCGCCGGCCTGCCCTTCGACAGCGAGATGGCGCTGTGCAGCACCGTCGTGCCGCTGGATGCGCCGCGCAGGCCCATGGTGGGCTCGACCGATGTCGGCGACGTCTCCTGGGTGGTGCCGACGGTGCAGGCGCATGGCGCGACCTGCGCCGTGGGCACGCCCTTCCACTCCTGGCAGCTGACCGCCCAGGGCAAGAGCCCGCATGCGCATAAGGGCATGGTGCATGCGGCCAAGGTGATGGCCGCCACCGCCGTCGCCGCGCTGCAGGACCAGGGGATCATCACCCGCGCCAAGGCGGAGCTGGCGCAGCGGCTGCAGGGCCAGGTCTATGCCAGCCCGATCCCGGCCGAGATCCCGCCGCCGCTGGACATGGCCAAGGGCTGACGCCACGCCGCGGGGCTTTTCTGACGGCCCCGCGCGTTGCATGCTGCGCGGAACGCGGGGCGGACCAACGAGTCCGCCCCCACGGGAAAAAGCCGGTCGAGGGAGAGTGCGATGCAGCGCCGAGCCTTCCTTGCCTCCACCGCCGCCGTGCTGGCGGCGCCGCGCCTGGCCGCCGCGCAGAGCGGGCCCGGCAGCCGCGTGCTGCGCTTCATCCCCGAAAGCGACGCGACCGTGCTGGACCCGGTCTGGACCACGGCCACGGTCACCCGCAACCATGGCTACCTGGTCTTCGACACGCTCTATGGCCAGGCCGATGATTTCTCCATGCAGCCGCAGATGGTCGAAGGCCATCTCGTCGAGGAGGACGGGCTGCGCTGGACGCTGACGCTGCGCGAGGGCCTGCGCTTCCATGATGGCGAGCCGGTGCGCGGCATCGACTGCGTCGCCAGCATCCGCCGCATCGCCGCCCGCGACGCCTTCGCCGCCGCGCTGATGGCGGCGACGGAGGAGCTGTCCGCGCCGACCGACCGCACCATCGTCTTCCGCCTGAAGAAGCGTTTTCCGCTTTTGCCGAATGCGCTCGGCAAGACCGGCACCTCGATGCCCGCCATCATGCCGGAGCGGCTGGCCAGGACCGATCCCGGCACCCGCGTCACCGAGATGGTCGGCTCCGGCCCCTTCCGGTATCTCGCGCGCGAGCATGTCGACGGCGCCTTCTCCGCCTATGGCCGCTTCGACGGCTACAAGCCGCGCGAGGGCGGCTCGGCCAGCTTCACCGCCGGGCCGAAGGTCGCGCATTTCGACCGCATCGAATGGCGCATCATCCCCGACCCGGCGACGGCGGCCGGCGCGCTGATGAATGGCGAGGTCGACTGGTGGCAGCAGGCGGCGATCGACCTGATGCCGATGCTGTCCCGCGGCAACCGCTTTTCCACCATGGTGCAGGATGTCAGCGGCAATCTCGGCACGCTGCGCTTCAACCACCTGCTGCCGCCCTTCGACAATCCGGCGATCCGCCGCGCGCTGCTCGGCGCCATCAGCCAGGCCGATTGCATGCAGGCCATCGCCGGCAGCGACGCCAGCCTGTGGAAGGACGGCGTCGGCCCCTTCCCGCCCGACACGCCGCTGGCCAACAGCGCCGGGATCGAGGTGATCAGCGGCAAGCGTGACTACGACAAGGTCAAGCGCGACCTGGCGGCGGCCGGCTACAAGGGCGAGCCGGTGGTGATGATGGTCGCCGGCGACTATCCGGCGCAGAGCGCCATGGGGCTGGTCGCCGCCGATGCGCTGAAGCGCGGCGGGCTGAATGTCGACCTGCAGGTGCTGGACTGGGGCACGGTGGTGCAGCGCCGCGCCAAGAAGGATTCTCCGCAAGCCGGCGGCTGGAACCTGTTCATCACCTTCCTGACGGGGACGAACAACTTCGACCCGGCCAGCCATCTCGGGCTGCGCGGCAATGGCGCCGGCGCTTGGTTCGGCTGGCCGACCCTGCCGCGGCTGGAGGCGCTGCGCCAGGACTGGTTCGACGCGCCGGACCTCGCCGCGCAGAAGCAGGTCGGCGAGGCCATCCAGCGGCAATTCTGGGACGACGTCCCCTATCTGCCGCTCGGCGTCTACTACCAGCCCACCGTCTTCTCGAAGCGGCTGACCGGGCTGCGCAGCGGCTTCCCGCAATTCTACGATGTGCGCTGGAGCTGACGCCGCCGCCGGTTGACCGTCATATCCATCCAGGAATAACGTAGCCGGTCAATTGCCCGTTGCCCGGCCTTGCCCGCGCGCGCCGAGGAGGGCACCATTGATAATGGATCGCAGTCGCAACATCGAAGCGGCGGCGCGCAGGAGGAACACAGCATGAACAATCTGAAATTCTACATCGACGGCGCCTGGGTCGACCCGGTCACCCCGAAGACGCTGGATGTGATCGACCCCTCCACCGAGGAAGCCTATACCAAGATCTCGATGGGCAGCGCCGCCGATATCGACCGCGCCGTCGCCGCCGCCTGCGCCGCCTTCCCGGCCTTCGCCGCCACCAGCCGCGCCGAGCGCGTCGCCCTGCTGAAGCGCGTCGTCGAGATCTATGAGCGCCGCTACGACGAATTCGTCCAGGCGATCAGCCAGGAGATGGGCGCCCCCGTCTCCCTCGCCCGCGACGCCCAGGCGGCGATGGGCCCGGGGCATCTGCGCGAGCTGATCCGCGTGCTGGAAGGCTATGACTTCGAGGAGCTGCGCGGCAGCACCCTGATCGTGCGCGAGCCGATCGGCGTCTGCGGCTTGATCACCCCCTGGAACTGGCCGATCAACCAGATTGCCTGCAAGGTCGGCCCGGCGCTGGCCGCCGGCTGCACCATGGTGCTGAAGCCCTCCGAGATCGCGCCGATCGACGCGCTGCTGATCGCCGAGGTGCTGCACGAGGCCGGCGTGCCGAAGGGCGTGTTCAACCTGGTCAATGGCGACGGCCCGACCGTCGGCGCCGCGCTGTCGGCGCATCCGGATGTCGACATGATGTCCTTCACCGGCTCGACCCGCGCCGGCGTGCAGGTGGCCAAGGCCGCCGCCGACACGGTCAAGCGCGTCAGCCAGGAGCTCGGCGGCAAGTCGGCCAATATCCTGCTGGCCGACGTCGATTTCCAGAAGGCGGTGACCAAGGGCATCGCCGGCTGCTTCGGCAACAGCGGCCAGTCCTGCAACGCGCCGACCCGCATGTTCGTGCCCTCCTCGAAGATGGAGGACGTCAAGAAGATCGCCAAGGCCGCTGCCGAGACCTACAAGGTCGGCGACCCGCGCGCCGCCGACACCAAGCTGGGCCCGGTGGTCAGCCAGATCCAGTACGACAAGATCCAGGACCTGATCCAGGCCGGCATCGACGAGGGCGCCGAGCTGCTGACCGGCGGCACCGGCCGGCCGGAGGGGCTGAACCGCGGCTATTTCGTCCGCCCCACCGTCTTCGCCAATGTGAAGCCCTCGATGCGCATCGCCCGCGAGGAGATCTTTGGGCCGGTGCTCGCCATCCTGCCCTATGAGACCGTCGACGAGGTCGTGGCCATGGCCAACGACACCGTCTACGGCCTGTCCTCCTACGTGCAGTCCGCCGACCTCGCCACGGCGCGCAAGGTGGCGTCGCAGATGCGCGCCGGCGACGTGCGCATCAACTACCCGGCCTGGGACTGGGGCGCGCCCTTCGGCGGCTACAAGCAGTCGGGCAATGGCCGCGAATACAGCGCCTTCGGCCTGGAGGAGTTCCTGGAGACCAAGGCGATCATCGGCTACGCGGCCGCCTGATCGCCGACCTTCGCCGACAAAGGGGGCCGGGCAGGGAAACCTGCCTGGCCCTTTTTCGTGAGCGGGCCGCGCCGTCGTTGACGCGTGACGGTGCTTGGTGTTCCGTGACCGCAACGCCGCGCGGCAAGCGACGCGGCGAGATCACGAGGAACACGCCCTTGGCCCGCATCGCCTATGCCGATCCGGATCGGCCCGAGACGCGCCCGCTTGTCGACCGCATCGTGCGGGAGCGCGGCTCCGTCCTGCATCTCTACGCCATGCTGCTGCACAGCGGGCCGGTGGCCGAAGGCTGGCTGCGCTACCTGACCGCCATCCGCCATGAATGCGCGCTGCCCGGCAAGCTGCGCGAGATGGTGATCATGCGCATCGCCCATCTCAACGCCGCCCCCTACGAGGCCGCGCAGCACGCCCCGATCGCGTTGAAGGAAGGCCTCAGCCAGGACCAGGTCGAGGCGCTGGTCGACTGGCGCGCGCAATCCAGCCTGTTCGACGCCACCGAGCAGGCGGTGCTGGCCTATTGCGACGCCATGACCCAGCATGTCCACGTCCCCGAAGGCGTCTTCGAGGCGCTGCGCCCGCGGCTGGAGCCGCGGCTGCTGGTCGAGCTGACGGCCACCATCGGCGCCTACAACATGGTCTCCCGCTTCCTCGAGGCGCTGGGGATCGACGCGGCCGATCCGCTGGCGCAACCCCGTTCTGCCTCCGATGGGGCGTCCTCCGATGGGAAGGCTTGAGGGCAAGGTCGCCATCGTCACCGGCTGCGGCTCGCAGGGGCCGGGCTGGGGCAACGGCAAGGCCATCGCCGTGACCTTCGCGCGGCAGGGCGCCACGGTCTATGGCGTCGAGCGCGACACCGCCGCGGCAGAGGAGACGGCGCGGCTGATCGAGGCGGAAGGCGGCAGGTTTGCCTTCGGCATCGGCGATGTCACCGACAAGCCGAGCGTCGACGCGCTGGTCGCCGATTGCGTGTCGCGGTTTGGCCGCGTCGATGTGCTGGTCAACAATGTCGGCCTGTCCCGCCCCGGCGACCCGGCGACGATGAGCGAGGACGACTGGGACTCGCAGATCGACATCAACCTGAAGAGCGCCTTCCTCTGCTGCAAGGCGGTGCTGCCGCTGATGGCGGCGCAAGGCGCCGGCGCCATCGTCTCGATCGCCTCGACGGCGGCCATCCGCTACACCGGCAAGCCGCAGGCCGGCTATGCCGCCGCCAAGGCCGGGCTGGTGCAGTTCAGCCGCGTCGTCGCCGTCGATTACGCGCGCCGCGGGGTTCGCCTGAACTGCGTGCTGCCGGGCCTGATGAACACGCCGCTCGTCGAAAAACTGGCGGAACAATTCGCCAGCCGCGAGACGGGCATGGATCGCGACGCCTTCTTCCAGCGGCGGCATGACCAGGTGCCGATCGGCCGCATGGGCGAGGCCTGGGACGTGGCCAATGCCGCGCTGTTCCTGGCCTCCGACGAGGCGAAATACATCACCGCCACCGAGCTGCTGGTCGATGGCGGGCTTTGCGCCGCGGTGCGCGGCTGAAAAGGGATTGAAGCGGATGCTGCGGCTGGACGGCAAGGTGGCGCTGGTGACGGGGGCGGGCTCGGCGGGGCCGGGCTGGGGCAATGGCAAGGCGACGGCGGTGCTGCTGGCCCGGCAGGGGGCGCGCGTCTTCTGCCTCGACAACCGGATCGAGGCGGCGGAGGAGACGCTGGGCCTGATCCGCGGCGAGGGCGGCGAGGCCCGCGCCCATGTGGCCGACGTGACGTCCTCGGCCGAGGTGGAATCCGCTGTGGCCGCCTGCGTCGAAGCCTTTGGCGGGCTCGACATCCTGGTGAACAATGTCGGCGGCTCGCATCCCGGCGGCGCCGAGACGATGGACGAGGCCGATTGGGAAAGGCAGATCGACTTCAACCTGCGCAGCGCCTTCCTGGGCTGCAAGCATGCGCTGCCGCATCTGAAGGCGCGCGGGCGCGGCGCCATCGTCAACCTGTCCTCGATCGCAGCGCTTCGCATGAGCGCAGAGCGCCCGCATATCGCGTATAGCGCGTCGAAATACGGCATCATCGCGCTGACCAAATCGGTCGCGATGGAGCATGCCAAGGCCGGCATCCGCTGCAACACGGTGATCCCCGGGTTGATGCACACGCCGCTGGTGGAGCATCGCCTGGTGCGTCAGCTCGGTGCGAATGACGCCGCGGCCTTGATCGCGAAGCGTGATGCGCAGGTCCCCATGGGCAAGATGGGCGATGCCTGGGACATCGCGCATGCGGTGTTGTTCCTGGTGTCGGACGAGGCGCGCCACATCACCGGCACCGAGATTCTGGTCGACGGTGGCATCGGCGCTGCCATGCCCTAGAAAAAAGATGGGGGTCTGGGGGAATTCCTTCCCCCAGCCTTGCTGTCTTCCTGCACTCTCTCCTTGGACCCGCCGCAGAGCGGGCCTCAAGGAGGAGTGTCACGATGGATTTCAAGCGCCGCGCTCTGGCGTTGGCTGGCCTTGGCTTGGCGATGCCTGCTGTGGCCCAGCCGCGTTTCCCCAGCCGCCCCATCATCCTGACCGTGCCCAGCCCCGCTGGCGGCGGCACCGATTACGCGGCCCGCCTGATCGCCGAGCCGCTGGGCCAGATCCTCGGCCAGCCGGTGCTCGTCGAGAACCGCCCAGGCGGCAACGACGTCGTCGGCCTGATGGCGGTCGCGCGCGCCCAGCCGGACGGGCATGCGCTGCTGATGGGCTATTGCGGCACCATGGCCGGGCGCGCCGCCATCGGCGGCACCGGCGGCATCAGCACCACGAATGACTTCCTGCCGATCGGCCAGGTGTCGGACACGCCGCAGCTGATCGTTGCGCACCCTTCCCTGCCGGTGCGGACGCTGCCGGAGCTGGTGGCCTATGCCAAGGCCAATCCCGGCAAGATCAGCTACGCCTCCGCCGGCAGCGGCTCGATGCACCATCTGGGGACCGAGCTGCTGAAGTCGCGCGCCGGCATCGACATGCTGCACGTGCCCTATCGCGGCACCGGCGAGACCATCAGCGATCTCATCGCCGGCCGCGTGCAGTTCTACATGAACTCGCCGCCACCGCTGGTCAGCCTGCTGCGCGAGGGCAAGCTGCGCGCGCTCTGCGTCAGCTCGAATGACCGGCATCCGGGGCTGCCGGATATTCCGTCGGCGGCGGAAGCCGGGTTCAGGGATCTGCCGCTGAATGTCTGGTTCGCTGTGTTTGCGCCGAAGGACGTGCCGGCCGAGACACGGCAGCAGATCACCAACGCGCTGCAGAAGGCGCTTCAGGACGAGAACCTCAGGAGGCGCGCCTTCGAGGCCGGGTCGCTGGTCAACTTCGCCACGCCGGAGCAGACAAGCCAGCGACTGAACAAGGAAATAGAAGGCTGGAAAGCCACGGCGCAGCAGGCGAACATCAAGGCAGAATAAGAAAAGGCTGGGGGAATGAATTCCCCCAGACCCCCATCTTTTTTCTATCCGTTCAGGCGCGCTTGATGTTCCACATGATCGCGAAACCGCCCACGCGATCCTTCAGCGAACGGTTCACGGCCGTCAGGCTCTTGTAGGCGCCGACAGGAATGTAGGGCAGCTCATCCATCACGACGCGCTGCATGTCCTCGGCGATCTTCTTCTGCGCGGCCATGTCGGGCGCCAGGAACCACTCGTCGCGCAGCTGCTCCAGCCGCGGCACCTCCGGCCAGCCGACCCAGGCCTGCGCGCCATTGCCGCGCAGCGGGAAATGGCAGGACGGATCGACGAAGTCGAAGGAGGAGAAGCTGGTGAACAGCATGCTCCACCCACCCTTGTCCACCGGCTCGCGCGAGGTGCGGCGCTGCACCACCGTGCCCCAGTCGCCGAAGGCGATATCGGCATTCATCCCCAGCCGGCGCAGCATGTCCGCGCCCACCTGCGACATCGCCGACGGCGCCAGGATGTCGGTCGGGCCGATCAGCCGCAGCGGCTGGTTGGTGTAGCCCGCCTCCTTCAGCAGCCCCTTGGCCCGGTCGATGCTGCGCGCGCCCAGCAGCGGCTCCAGCCCGACCTTGTTCGCCAGCGGCGTGCCCGGGGTGAAGACGCCGACATCGTCGAAATACAGCGACGCATCGGGGCCGACGATGGAGCTCATGAAATCCGACTGGCTCACCGCCGGCAGCAGCGCCTGGCGCACCTTCTTGTCGTTGAACGGCCCGTGCAGATGGTTGAAGCGCAGCACGCCGACCAGCGGCAGCGGGTCGATCTCCTCGATCGCCAGCTGGCGGTTGCGCTTCAGCAGCGCCTGGATCTCCGGCGGCGGCTGCTCGAACCAGTCGACCTCGCCGGTCTGCATCGCGGCCGCCGCGGTCGAGGCGTCGGTGATGATGTTCCACTCGACCCGGTCGAAATGCACCAGCTTCGGCCCGGCCGTCAGGCTCGGCGTGCCGTTGGGCGTCGGGCTGTACTCGGCATTGCGCTCATAGGCGACGAAGCTGCCCGAGTTGAACTCGTCGGCCTTGAAGCGATACGGGCCGCAGCCGGTGGTGTCGCGGATCTGCGTGAAGGCGTCGGTCTTCGCCAGCCGCTCCGGCAGGATGAAGGCCGGGCTGTTGCTGACCTGGGCCAGCGCCGACAGCAGCATCGGGAAGCGCTGCTTCATGCGGAAGCGCACCCGGCGGTCATCCACCGCCTCCAGCGCATCGACGAAGGTCGCCAGCTTCTGCCCGACCGGGCTGCGCTTCATCCAGCGCTGCAGGCTGGCGACGACGTCGACGGCGCGCACCGGCTCGCCGTCATGGAACTTCGGGCCCTGGCGCAGCGTCAGCGTCACCAGCTTGCCGCCATCCTCCTCGACCACGCCTTCCGCCAGCTGCGGGCGGGGGACGAAGTTGCTGTCCATGCCGTACAGCGTGTCATGGATCATATAGGCGTGGTTGCGCGTGACATTCGCCGTGGTCCAGATCGGATCCAGGCTGGTCAGATTGGCCTGCGGCACCAGCTTGAGCACGCGGTTGCGCGCGGGCTGCGCGATGGCGACACGCGACAGCCCCGCGCTGCCGGCAAGACCGGCCGCGGCGGCGCCCGCCAGCAGGCTTCGACGATGCAGCATGAGGCTCTCCTATCCGTGATGTAATCTGGGCCGCATGGAGCCCAGCTTTGGCCCGCTTGGCAAGCCGGATTTCGTCTCAGGCGGCTTCGCAGAGCAGCGGCAGCCCGGCGCGGCGATCGAGCTCCCGCCAGCTGCCGGCATGCGCCGCCTCGGCATCGGGCATTTCCGGCAGGGCGGCGGTGACGCGCGCCTCCAGCGTCGCGGCCTCGGCCCAGCAGGCATCCATCGCCGCCTGCTGCTCGGGGGCCGGCGCCCCGAGCACATCCTCGATGCGGATGCGGAACGCGGCTTCCAACCGGTCCCGCTGCGGCGCGAAATCGGCGATCACCGCGGCGAAGTCGCCCCGTTCGGCGGCGCGGTGCAGCCTCTCATGGCGCCACCACAGGCTGGTCGCGTCATAGCTGTCGCCACCGCGCGACGCCGCTTCCGGCACCACCAGCCCGGGCAGCACCGGCTTGAAGATCGACAGGCAGGGCGCCGAGCTCGCCGTCGCCCAATGCAGAACGCGCCCGTCGCCGCGCAGCTCGGAGACCATCGAGGCCGTGCTCTGCGACCGCCGCAGCCCCTCCCCGGCATGCATGCAGATGCTGCGGCCTTGCAGATGCGCCGGGTGCCAGCGCGGGTCGCGCTCCGCCGCGGCGCCGTGGTCGCGCAACGCGGCCATCAGATGCGCTGACGTCAGCCGCGGCGCGTCGCGGCCCAGCAGCTCGGTCGCGCGGCTGCAACGGGCGCGGCCCTGGCTGATCGCGTCGCGCTCCAGGCTGAGATAGCGGTCGGCAAGGTCCAGGTCGTCGAGCGCGGTGCAGAAGCCGGCGGCCCTGGCATGCTCCAGCAGCCCGCCACCGGCGCGCCAGATGGCGCCGCGGCCGATGGAAAAGGCGTTGGACAGGGCGCGGAAGCCGGCGACGCGCTCCACCGCCCAGAAGGTGCCGATCGTCTCCAGCACGAAGGCCTCGCGCCGGTCGGCGATGATATAGCCGTTGTCGTAGTAATGCTCGTGCAGATGGCCGCAGGGGCCGCCCTGGCCATGCGCTTCCAGCAGGCTGGTGATCACCTCGACGGCTTCGGCGGCGGTCGCGGCGCGCTCCAGCCCCAGCCGCACCAGGTCCATCCCGATCAGCTTCTTTTCGGTGCCCGGCGCCAGCGTCGCCACCATCGCCTCGTTGCCGATGACCACGCCATGCTCGTTGGCGCCGATCTCCGCGCCCCAGCACCAGTAGGGGCGGCTGAGCAGCGTGGCATGGGTCTCGGCCACCTGCGGGATGTCGATATAGGTGCAGCGCAGGCGGCTGCCGGCCGCATGCGTCGCGCGGGGGAAGGCGGCGAAGGGCTGGCCCTCGTTGCGCTCGCGGTCGCTGTTCTTGGCAAAGAGCACGGCGCCCGACAGGGTCACGGGCGGCAGGGCCACCATGGTGTCGCACATCGGGGCAGGCTCCTTCGACGGTCAGAAGCCGCCACCATGCCACGCGCCGCGCGATGCGCAAGCCGCGCGCCGCTGTTCAACCTTGCAGCGCGCGGCGTCCAGATTGCAGAGCGATACTATCAGGCGGCAGGCTGCGCCACCGGCTTCAGCCGCGACAACCAGGCCGCGCAGCCAATGGCCAGCAGCATGGCGCCGCCGATCAGCGAGACGACGCCGCCCCAGCCCCAGCCCGACCACAGCCAGCCGCCGGTCGAGCCCAGCACGCTGGCGCCCATGTAGCAGCAGAACAGGTACAGCGACGACGCCTGGGCCTTGGCGCGGATGGCGCGGCGGCCGACCCAGGCGCTGGCCATGGAATGCGCCGCGAAGAAGCCGAAGGTGGTGATGGCCAGGCCCAGGACCGCCGCGGTCACCGTCGGGATCAGCGTCACCAGCAGGCCGAGGATGGCGATGCCCAGCGCGATCCAGAACAGCCGCGCCCGCCCCAGCCGGTCGCCGAGGGCGCCCACGAAGGTCGAGCTGCCGATGCCGACGATATAGACGGTGAAGATCAGCCCGATCAGCGTCTGGCTCAGCCCCAGCGGCGGCGCCATCAGCCGGTAGCCGATATAGTTGTAGAGGGTGACCAGGCCGCCCATGATCAGGAAGCCCTCGAGGAACAGCACCCGCAGCCCGGGCTCGCGCAGATGCGTGGCAAACCCGCCGGCCAGCGCGCCGACATTCAGCGCGCGCGGCGTGAAATGCCGCGACGGCCGCAGGTTCACCAGGAACAGCCCGGCTGAGAGCAGCCCCAGCACCCCCATGAAGCCCATGGCGTAGTGCCAGGAGTAATGGTCGCTCACCAGGCCGACGCCGACCCGCCCGGCCATGCCGCCCAGCGCATTGCCGCTGATATAGAGCCCCATCGCCAACCCAATGGAGCGCGGATGCACTTCCTCGGCGAGATAGGCCATGGCCGCCGCCGGCAGCCCCGACAGCGCCAGGCCCTGCAGCGTGCGCAGCACCAGAAAGCTCTCCCAGGAGGGGGCGAAGGCCGAGGCCAGGGTCAGCGCCGAGGAGGCGAAGACGGCGCCCACCATCAGCGGCTTGCGCCCGAAGGCTTCCGACAGGCTGCTGGCGATCAGCGTGCCGAAGGCCAGCGCGATCGAGGGCAGCGACAGCGACAGCGAGGACGCCGCCGCGCCGATGCCGAATTCCTGGGAAAACGCCGGCAGCAGCGGCTGCACGCAATAGAGCAGCGCGAAGGTGGCGAAGCCGGCGCAGAGCAGGGCGATGCTGGTGCGGAAAAACTCCGCCGTGCCCTGCTGGATATAGGGGGTCTCGCCGTAAATTTTCTCGACCGGGCGGCTGGCGTCGAGGCCGGCGATCGGGGTGGCGGTGGTGGTCGAGAGCGACATGCGGGGCAGGGTCCTGGGAAAACCGGCCGCCTCTCTCCCGCTATTGGCGCTGGCCGACCCGGCCGCGCAACGCGATCAAAGCACGACCGTCACACCCCCGTCATTCATGCTGCACCGCAAAATAATTCGGATTTTCCGAATGATGCGCGACTCACGGTCGGAACAGCGCCTGCAGCCCCTCGGCCAGGCTGCTGCGCCAGGCGATATAGTCGTGTCCCGTCGACCATTCCCGATGCGTCACCGTGTAGCCGCGGGCGCGCAGCACCATGGCCATGTGGCGGTTGCTGTCGAACAGGCTGACCCGGCCGGGGCGGCCGCGCTCGAAGCTGCCGGCCTCCAGGTAGAAGCGCACCGGCAGCCGGGCCGACGACGCATACTGCTCTACCAGCCACTCAGGAGCGGCCCCCTCGGGCGACCAGCCATAGCTGCCGGACTGGCTCAGGACATTCCCAAAGACCTCGGGGTGGCGGAAGGCGGCGAAGGCGGCGGCGATGCCGCCATAGCTGGCGCCGCCCACCACGATCTGCGCCGGGTCCTCGGTCAGCCGGATCTGCGCCCGCGCCCAGGGCAGCATTTCCTCGACCAGCGCGGCGGCGAAGCGCGGGTTGCAAGGTAGTTCCCGGTCGCGGGCATCGCCGGGCCCATTGCCGACGAACAGCGCGGCGACCGGCGGGATCGCCCCGGCGGCGATCAGATTGTCCAGGATGGTCGGCGTGGGGACGACGTCCAGATAGCCATCGCCGTCGAAGATCACCAGCAGCGGCAGCGGTGCCGTGGGCGTCACCGCCGGGCTGTACAGCGCCAGCAGCCGGGTGTTGCCCAGCGTCGGGCTGGCGAAGCGGCGGCGCCAGACCTGGCCCTCGGCGACGCCGGGGCGGCGCGCCAGCCAGGGCGAGGCCGGCGCGTCCTCCAGCTCCAGCACCGAGGAGGAGGTGTAGCGGTCGCGCCGCGGATCGGCCGGCCACCAGGGGCGCGGGTTCAGCGGATCGGCCTGGGCGGTCGCGAAGACCGCCCTCTGCCGGGTCTCGGCATCGTCCGGCAGCTCCGGCACGTCGGGGGCCAGCTGGTAGGTCAGCCGGGTGCCGGGCGGCACGGCGACCGTCAGGAACCACAGGTCGGTCCCCGGCATCCGCGCCAGCGGCGGCAGGTCGCGGCTCGGCCCGCCGAACAGCCGGACATTCTTGGTGGTCGCCCCGCGCCACAGGAAGGAGACAAGGGCCCCGTCGGGGCGCTTCTCGATCAGCGGCGCGCCTTGCCGGGCGATCTCGGCCCAGAAGCGGGCCATCTCGGCGGGGGCGTCGGCGCCGTCGCGCAAGGCCTGGCGCAGCGCCTGCAGCCGCGGGCTGTCCAGCGGCGCCAGGGCCGGGTCGGGCGCCAGCTGGGCCGCGCGCGGCAGGATGCGGGTGATGCCGAGGCCGAGCTCCGCCGCCGCCCCGGCCAGCAGCCGCAGCCGGAACTCGCCCCGGGCGGGGGCGACGAACTGGAACGTCAGCGGCCCGCCGCCCGGGATCGCCAGGCGGCGCAGCGGGGCGTCGCTGCCGGGGGCCAGCAGGTCCAGCCCCGGCCCCTCGGCCAGCGGGTCGGTGCCACGGGTCAGCAGGCCCGCGACATAATCGCCCTCCTCCAGCGGCAGCAGCAGCTCCCGCCGTTCGCCGGCCTCGAGCCGCAGCGTCGCCGTCTCGCCCACGCTGAGCGCCTGGCCCGCCGATTGGGTGGCCGCCTGGGCCGCCGCTGGCAGCAGCCAGGGCAGCACCAGCATGCCGCGCCGTCCGATCTCTCCGCCCGCCATCCGCATGATCCGCCGGCCCTCGTCAGGACGGCTATACTCCCCTGCCGGGCCACCCCATGGCAATCCGCGCAAAAGCTGGCAGAACGGAAGCCGGAGCCCAGCAAGGAGACAGGCCAGCGATGCGCCTGAGTGCACGACGCGACCGCATCGTCGAGCTGCTGATGCAGCACCAGCGGATGACGGTGGAAGAGCTGGCGCAGCAGCTGGAGGCCTCGCAGGAGACCATCCGCCGCGACCTGACCGAGCTCGCCGCGCGCAACCGGCTGCGCAAGTTCCATGGCGGCGCCACCCTGCCCGACAGCCTGGGCGAGGGCGCCTTCCGCAGCCGCATGGTCGAGAACCTGGACGCCAAGCGCGCCATCGCCCGCTGCGCCGCGGCGCTGTTCGCGCCGGGCGATTCGCTGTTCGTCGACACCGGCTCCACCACCATCGCCTTCGCCAGCGAGCTGGCCCAGGCCAGCGACGTCACCGTCATCACCAATTCGGTCGGCATCGCCCAGGCGGTGTCGCGCAGCGGCGCCAACCCGACCTATCTGCTGGGCGGCGAGCACCGGCACGAGGCGGGGGAGAATGTCGGCTCGCTGGTGCTGCAGCAGCTGGCCGGCTTCAGCCCGCGCCATGCGGTGCTGACCGTGGGCGGGCTGGGACCCCAGGGCATCGCCGATTTCGACCTGGCCGAGGCCGAGATCGCCCGGCTGATGATCGCGCGCGCGGCCGAGGTGACGGTGCTGGCCGATGCCTCCAAGCTGGGGCGGGACGCGCTTTTCCACCTGTGCGGGCTGGAGCGGATCGCCCGGCTGGTGACCGACCGGCCGCCGCCGGCCGCGCTCGCCGCGGCGCTGGACCGGGCTGAGGTCAACGTGCTGGTTGCGCCTGACCGAAAGCGTGGCGAAATCGACTGAGCAGGCATTTTTCCGCAGAAATTTTGCCCGAACGGTCATATACCTTGTCGTATGACCCTGCCTTCCGATGCCCCCTACGACATCGCCGTGATCGGCGCCGGCGTGGTCGGCTGCGCCGTCTTCCGCGACTTTTCCCTGAGCGGCCTGCGGGTGGCGCTGCTGGAGCGCGGCGCCGATATCCTGTCCGGCGCCAGCAAGGCGAACAGCGCCCTGCTGCACACCGGCTTCGACGCGGTGCCGGGCAGCCTGGAATCACGGCTGATGCAGGAAGGCGCCGCCCGCTACCGCCAGATTCACGCCGGCATGGGCCTGCCGCTGCTGCCCACCGGCGCTGTGGTGGTGGCCTGGAACGAGGCCGACGCGGCCGCCCTGCCCGGCATCCTGCAGCGCGGCCATGCCAATGGGGTGCAGGACGTCCGGCCGATGGGGGTGGAAGAGCTCCGCGCCCGCGAGCCGCATCTGGCCCCCGAGGCGCGCGGCGCCGTCTGGGTGCCTGGGGAATCGGTGATCGACGCCTGGTCGGCGCCGCTGGGCTATGCGCTGCAGGGCATCGCCGCCGGCGGGCGGGTGCTGCGCAACGCCGGGGTGCGGGGCGGGACACGCGACGCGGCGGGCATCTGGCGGCTCGACACCGCGGCCGGCCCGGTCGCCGCCCGCATCGTGGTCAATTGCGCCGGCAACCAGGGCGACATTATCGAGGCCATCGCCCGCCCCAGCCCCTTCGAGATCCGCCCGCGCAAGGGCCAGTTCGTGGTGCTGGACAAGACGGCGTACCGCTTGGCGACCGCCATCATCCTGCCGGTGCCGAACGAGCGCACCAAGGGCGTGGTGATCAGCCGCACCGCCTTCGGCAACCTGCTGGTCGGCCCGACCGCCGAGGAGCAGCCCGACCGCGAGCGGGCGGCGACCGACACGGCCGCGCTGGAATCGCTGCTGGCCCAGGGCCGCCGCATGATCCCGGCCCTCGCGCAGGAGACGGTGACCACCGCCTATGCCGGGCTGCGGCCGGCGACCCAGTTCAAGGACTACCAGATCGAGGCGCTGCCGCGCGAAGGCTGGATCAGCATCGGCGGCATCCGCTCGACGGGGCTGACCGCGGCGCTCGGCATTTCTGCACACGCCCGCCGCCTGTATGAAGCCCACTTCGCCGCGCTGCCGGCGTTCGAAGAACCCGAAGGCCCGGTCATGCCCAACCTGACCGAGGAGTTGCCCCGCCTCTGGCAGCAGCCGGGTCGGGAAGAGATCATCTGCCACTGCGAGATGGTCACCCGCCGCGAGATCGAGGCCGCCTTCCAGGGCCCCCTGCCCGCCGGCGACCTGGGCGGGCTCAAGCGCCGCAGCCGCTGCATGATGGGCCGCTGCCAGGGCTTCTACTGCTCGCGCCGGGTGATGGAGATCGCGGCGCCGCACCTGCCCGACCTCGTCGCCCCGATCGGCGGCGCCCGCTGATGGCCCCCACCGTCATCATCGGCGCCGGCCCCGCCGGCCTGACCGCCGCCCGCGCGCTGATCGCCGGCGGCGTCACCGATGTCACCATCCTGGAGCGCAACCCGGAAGCCGGCGGCCTGCCGCGCTTCTGCGGCCATCTCGGCTGGGGTTTCTTTGACTACCACCGAATCTGGAGCGGGCCGCGCTATGCCCGCCGCCTGGTCGAGGACGCGCGCGGCGCCACCATCCGCACGAACGTCTCCGTGACCGCGCTTGGCCCGGGCGGGGTGCTGGAAATCTCCACCCCCCAGGGCCGCGAGACCCTGACCCCGCGCGCCGTGCTGCTGGCCGCCGGCATCCGCGAGACCAGCCGCGCCGCCCGGCTGATCGGCGGCACCCGGCCCTGGGGCGTGGTCAGCACCGGCGCGTTCCAGGAAATGGTCTATGCCGGCGGCCAGATGCCGTTCCGGCGCCCGGTGGTCATCGGCACCGAGCTGGTCAGCTTTTCGGCGCTGTTGACCGCCCGCCATGCCGGCATCCGCCCGGTCGCCATGATCGAGGAAGCCGCCCGCATCACCGCCCGCCGCCCCGGCGATCTCTTCGCCCGCCATCTCCTGGGCGTGCCCGTGCTGACACGGACAAGGCTGGTCTCGATCGAGGGCACGTCCCGCGTCGACGGCGTCATCGTCGAGGAGAATGGCGTCGAGCGCCGCATCGACTGCGACGGCGTCATCGTCACCGGCCGCTTCGCCCCCGAGGCCGCCCTGCTGCGCGGCGGCCCCCTGGCGCTGGACCCCGCCACCGGCGGGCCACAGATCGATTGTTTCTACCGTACCTCCGACCCGGCGATCTTCGCGGCGGGGAATGTGCTGCGCCCGGTGGAGCATTCCGGCCAGGCCGCCGCCGAGGGCGCCGCCGCCGCCGCCGCCATGCTGCGCGACCATCTGCCCGCCCCGGCCGAGGCGATCCCCGTCACCCCCGCCGGCGCGCTGCGCTACGCCTATCCGCAGCATGTCTTCCGCGATGCCGGGGCGATCACCCTCTACGCCCGCGCGTCGCAAGCCCATCGCGGCACGCTGCGGCTGAAGGCCGACGGACACACCCTGGTGGAGCGCCGCATCGACGCCCTGCCCGAACGCCGGATCACCCTGACCATCCCCGAAGGCGCGCTGACCCAGACAGGCCGCCTGGAGCTGGAGCTGGCATGAGCCGCGGCATCCTCGCCCTGGACCAGGGCACCACCTCGTCACGCGCCTATCTGTGGCGCGACGGCGCGCTGCGGCTGGTCGGGCAGCACCAGCACCGCCAGATCCGCCCGGCCCCCGGCTGGGTCGAGCATGATGCCGAGGAAATCCTCGGCCACCTGCGATCGCTGATCGAGGCCGCCGGCCCCTGCGCCGCCGCGGGCCTGGCCAACCAGGGCGAGACCGTGGTCGCCTGGGACGCCACCACCGGCCGCCCGCTGCACAACGCCATCGTCTGGCAGGACGAGCGCACCGCGCCGCAGATCGAGGCGATGCGCGCCCAAGGGCTGGAGGCCCTGACCCTGGCCCGCGCCGGCCTGCCGCTCGACCCCTATTTCGCGGCGGCCCGGATGCGCTGGCTGCTCGACCATGCCGAGGGCGCCCGCGACCTGCACCGCCAGGGCCGCCTCCGCCTCGGCACCAGCGACTCTTTTTTCCTCGCCCGCCTGACGGGGGAGGCGGCCACCGACATCGCCACCGCCTCCCGCACCAGCCTGATGGACATCCGCACCGGCGCCTGGGACGCGGCGCTCTGCGCCGCCTTCGGCGTGCCGATGGACACATTGCCGGAGATCCGCCCCAGCGCGGGTGACTTCGGGACGCTGGCCAACGGCACCCCCGTCGCCGCCAGCCTCGTCGACCAGCAGGCCGCCCTCTACGGCCATGGCTGCCACCGCCCCGGCGAATTGAAGATAACCTTCGGCACCGGCGCCTTCGCCCTCGGCCTGACCGACGGCGTGCCCGAGGCCGGGCAGAAGGACGGGCTGCTGCCGACGCTGGCCTGGCAGGTCACCGGCGAAGCGCCGCGCTACGCGCTCGATGGTGGCATCCTGACCGCCGGCGCCGCGGTGGAATGGCTCAGCGGTCTTGGCCTGCTCGATGGCGGCCATGCCGGGCTGGACGGCTTCGACGGGCCGCATGCCATCGAGCGCGGCATCGCCTTCGTGCCGGCGCTGGCCGGCCTCGGCTGCCCGCATTGGGACCGCGCGGCGCGCGGCTGCTTCCTCGGGCTGGGCCTGGAGACCGACAAATCGCAGCTGCGCCGCGCCGTGCTGGAGGGCATCGCCTTCCGCGCTGGCGAGCTGGTCCGCGCCTTCGAGGCCCGCCTCGGCCCCGCCCCGCGCATCGCCATCGATGGCGGGCTGAGCCGCAGCGCCCATTTCACCCGCTTCCTGGCCGCCGCCATCGGCCGCCCGATCGAGGTGGCGGGCTCGGCCGACATGACCGCGCTGGGCATGCTCTGGCTGTGCCAGGCGGCGACCGGCGATGCCGCAAAGATCCCGGCGCCGCCCGGCCGCGTCGTCGAGGCGGCGCCGCTGCCCCGGGCCTTGCACGACCGCTTCGCCGAAGCGGTCGCGCTCAGCCGGTCCTGGGGCGGCTAGCCCCGCTTCACGTTCCAGAAGGTCGCGAAGCCCGGCAGCACGCCGGTCAGGCTCGAGCGGAAGGCCGTCGGCTGGATATACTGGCCGAAGGGCAGGTAGGGCACGTCGACAAAGGCCTGGCGCTGGATATCGGCGGCGACCTTCTGCTGGGCGGCCAGGTCGGGGGCGGCGAACCACTGGTTGCGCAGCTCTTCCAGCCGGTCGCTCTTCGGCCAGCCGAAGAAGCTGGCATTGCCGCGCAGCAGCAGGTGGCCGGCCGGGTCCAGGTGGTCCATGCCGCCCCAGCTGGAGCAATAGGCGCTCCAGCCGCCCTTGTCGGTCTGCTCGCGATTGCCGCGGCGCTGGATGACGGTGCCCCAGTCCAGCGCCTGGTAGTCGACGTTCAGCCCGGCCTTCTGCATCATGTCGGCGGCAACATCGCAGGCATTCTTGACGTTCGGCACGTCGGTGCCGGCGAGAAGAACAACCTTCTCGCCCTTGTAGCCGGCGGCCTCGATGGCGCGCTTGACGGCGGCGAGGTCGCGCGGGCCGTTCAGCGCCTCCATCCCGGCGTCGGAGGCCATCGGCGTGCCGGGGCAGAAGACGCCGACGCCGGTGCGGTACATTTCCGGCAGGGCGCCGACCTGGGCCTCCATATAATCCTTCTGCACCACGGCGCCGAGCAGCGCGCGACGGATCGCGACGTTGTCGAAGGGCGTCGTCGTGGTGTTGAAGCGCATGGTCGGGATCATGCCGGTGGGGTCGGTGACCTCGACCTTCACGTCGCGGCCGCGCTGCAGCATCGGCAGCAGGTCGTGCAGCGGGTATTCCCACCAATCGGCCTCGCCGCTGCGCAGCGCGCTGGCCGCCGTCGAGGCGTCCGGCACCACGTTCCATTCGACGCGGTCGAAATGCACGACCTTCGGCCCGCCGGTCCAGCCCGGCTTGCCATCCTCGCGCGGCTTGTAGTCAGAAAACTTCTCGTAGACGACGCGCGCGCCCGGCACCCGCTCATCCGCCTTGAAGCGGAAGGGGCCGGAGCCGACCATCTCGGTCACCTGGGTGAAGGGGTCGGTCAGCGCCAGCCGCTCCGGCATGATCGCCGGCATCAGCGAGGGCGCCTTGCCCAGCGCATAGGGCAGCAGCGGGAAAGGCGTCTTCAGCCGGAAGCGCAGCGTGCGGTCGTCGACGGCGGCGAGCTCGTCGGTGGCCGCGAACAACGCCGCGCCGAAAGCGTCGCGCTTGCCCCAGCGCTGCAGCGAGGCGACGCAATCCTTCGCCAGGACCGGGCTGCCGTCATGGAATGTCAGCCCGTCGCGCAGGCGGATGGTCCAGACCTTGCCCTCGGCGTCGGAGACCGCGCCCTCGGCCATCTGCGGCACCGGGCGCAGGTTGGCATCCATGCCGAACAGCGTGTCGAAGACCATGTAGCCATGGTTGCGGGTGACATAGGCCGTGGTCCAGATCGGGTCCAGCGAGGCCAGGTCGGCCTGCGGGATGAACTTCAGCACCCGCTGCGACGGCGCCTGGGCCAAAGCGGGGCCCGACAGCGGCGCGGCCAGGGCGGCGGCCCCGGCCACCAGGAGGCTGCGGCGCTTCATTGAGCGAGGTCCTGAATCATGGGTCGTCCTTGGACTGCGGCAGGGTCGAGGCCGCAGGCTAAGGTCCCAATGACCGATCGGTCAAATTCTGATGACCGTTTCAGGGTGTTTCCTGGAGATGACGGCTAGGAGGCCTTCCCGTCGATGCGCTGTGCGATACCCCAGGCGGTCTCGGCCATCCCCCGATAGCGGTCGCGATAGCCGATGGCGCGCGGATCGGCCGCATTGCCGTCCAAGGCGCGCCGCCAGACGCCAGCGACGATCGAAGCCAGGCGGAACATCGAGAAGACGACGAAGACCTCCAGCCCCTGCGGCGCTGACCTGCCCGCCGCCGCGCAGTAGAGCCGGACGAATTCGGCCTGGTCCGGAATGCCCGTTCGGGCAAAATCGGTGCCGGCCAGGCCGGTGACGCCGCTCGGGCCGGGGGCCATGTGGTAGGTCAGGCAGGCATAGCCGAGATCGGCCAGCGGATGCCCCAGCGTCGCCAGCTCCCAGTCCAGCACGGCGACGATGCGCGGCTCGGTCGGGTGCAGGATGACATTGCCCAGCCGGTAGTCGCCATGGGCGATGGCGGTCTCCTCGCTGTCCGGCAGGTGGCGCGGCAGCCATTCGGCCAGCCGGTCCATCTCCGGCATCTCTTCCACCTTCACCGCCTCCCACTGGCGCGTCCAGCGGGCGACCTGGCGCGCCATGTAGCGGTCGGGCTTGCCGAAATCGGCGAGCCCCGCGGCCTGCCAGTCCACCTTGTGCAGCGCCGCCAGCACCCGGGCGAGATCGGCATAGATGGCGGCGCGTTCCCCGGGCGTGCCCTCCAGCATGACGCGATCGGCGAAGATCCTGCCCGGCACATGGTCCATGACGAAGAAGGGCGTGCCGATGACGCCTTCCTCCTCGCAGAGCAGCCGCACCGCCGGCACCGGCACGCCGCTGCCGGCCAGCGCCAGCATCACACGGTATTCGCGCTCCACCGCATGGGCGCTGGGCAGCAGCTTGCCCGGCGGCTTCTTGCGGAGCACATAGTCGCCGGCCGCGGTTGCCACATGGAAGGTCGGGTTCGACTGGCCACCCTGGAACTGGCGGATGGCGATGGCCCCGTCGAAGCCGGGCAGCCTGCCGCGCAGATAGCGGGCGAAAGCGGCCTCGTCGAAGCGATGGTTGTCCAGCACCGGCACCAGGGCCGGCGCGCCGGCATCCGCCATGCTCAATCCTCCCCCACCATCGGCGGCCCGGCGATGATGCCGCCATCGATCACCATGGTCTGGCCGGTCATGAAGCTGCCGGCGCGGGACGCCAGGAAGACGGCGGCGCCGGCGATCTCGTCCGGCTCGCCGATGCGCTGCAACGGCGTGTCGCGGGTGCGCTTGCGGTAGATCACCGGATTTTCCCAGAGCGCGCGGGCGAAGTCGGTGCGCACCAGGCCGGGGGCGATGCAATTGGCGCGGATGTTGCGCGGCCCCCATTCCACCGCCAGGTTGCGCACCAGCTGCATGTCGGCGGCCTTGGAAATGCCGTAGCCGCCGAGCACCGGCGACCCGCGCAGCCCGCCGATGGAGGAGACCACGATGACGCTGCCGCCGCCCTGCGCCGCCATGCCGGGCAGCGCCATATGCGCCAGCCAAAGGTTCGACTTGACGTTGGTCGCCATGATCTTGTCGAAGGCCTCGTCCGGCATGTCGATGGCCGGGCCGAAATAGGGGTTGATCGCCGCGTTGCAGACCAGGCTGTCGATCCGCCCCCATTTTTTCAACGTTGCATCGACCAAGGCCTGCAGCTCGGGTTTTCTCCCGATGTTGCAAGCCACCGCGATGGCCTCGCCGCCATGGGAAGAAATGGCGTCGACCACCTCCTGGCAGGCCTCGATCTTGCGCGAGGAGACGACAACCTTCGCCCCCTGCTGCGCCATCCGCTCGGCGATGGCGCGGCCGATGCCGCGCGAGGCGCCGGTGACGATGGCGACCATCCCCGTCAGGTCGAAGAGCGAGCGCTCCATGGTCACACGCCCTGCCCCGGCCCGGCATTGCGCGGCGGGCGGTGCTTGTTGAGCTCCATGCGGCCAAGCTGGAAGCGATGCACCTCGTCCGGCCCATCGACGATGCGCAGGGTGCGCGCGATCTTGTACATATAGGCCAGCGGGAAATCCTCGGTGACGCCGCCGCCGCCATGCGCCTGGATCGCCCAGTCGATGACCTGGCAGGCCATGTCGGGCGCCGCCACCTTGATCTCGGCGATCTCAGTGCGCGCGGCCTTGTTGCCGACCATGTCCATGCGCCAGGCGGCGTGCAGCGTCAGCAGCCGGCACTGGTCGATCAGGATGCGCGACTGGGCGATGCGGTCGACCATGACGCCCTGATCCGCCAGCGGCTTGCCAAACGGCCTTCTTTCAAGCGCCCGCTTGCACATCATCGCCAGCGCGCGCTCCGCCAGGCCGATGGCGCGCATGCAGTGATGGATGCGTCCCGGGCCAAGGCGGCCTTGCGCGATCTCGAAGCCGCGGCCCTCGCCGAGAAGGATGTTGCCCACCGGCACGCGGACATCGGTGAAGAAGATCTCGGCATGGCCGTGCGGCGCGTCGTCGAAGCCGAAGACCGGCAGCATGCGGCGGATATCCATGCCCGGCGTACCGCGCGGCACCAGGATCATCGATTGCTGGCGATACTTGTCCGGCGAATCCGGATCGGTCTTGCCCATGACGATGAAGATCTGGCAGCGCGGATCGCCGGCGCCGGAGGACCACCACTTGCGCCCGTTGATCACATAATGGTCACCGTCGCGGGTGATGCGCATCTGGATATTGGTCGCATCGGATGAGGCCACCTCCGGCTCGGTCATCGCGAAGCAGGAGCGGATCTCGCCCGCCAGCAGCGGCTTCAGCCATGTCTCCTTGTGCTCGTCGCTGCCGTAGCGCTCCAGCGTCTCCATGTTCCCGGTATCCGGCGCGGAACAGTTGAAGACCTCGCTGGCCCAGGGATAGGCGCCCATGATCTCGGCCAGCGGCGCGTATTCCAGGTTGGTCAGCCCGGCGCCATGGCTGGAAGCGGGAAGAAACAGGTTCCACAGCCCGGCCTCGCGCGCCTTGGGCTTCAGTTCCTCGACGATCGGCACCGGCTGCCAGCGATCCGGCATGGCCGCGTGCTGCGCGTGATGCGTGTGGTCATTGGGGATGACGTGCTCATCCATGAAGGCCTGCAGCTTCTCGCGCAGCGCCACGACCTTCGCCGAGTAGCTGAAATCCATGCCCGAACTCCTCCCGCCTGATTCATTGTCGATGCAGTGCTGCACGGGCTTGCGCTCTCTGGCAAGCCGGCGCCAGGGTTCTTCCCGGAGGAACCCCGCCATGAAAGCCATTCTCTGCGAGGCCTATGGCCCGCCATCCCAATTGACCCTGCAGGAGATCGACAGCCCCGTCCCCGGCCCCGGCCAGGTTCTGGTGCGCGTCGAGGCCTGCGGCGTGAATTTCCCGGATATCCTGCTGGTGGAGGGCAAGTACCAGCAGAAGCCTTCTTTGCCGTTTGCGCCCGGCGGCGAGATCTGCGGCACCGTGGCGGCGCTGGGCGAAGGCGTGCTGGCGCCGGCCATCGGCAGCCGCGTCGCCGCGCTGATGACCTATGGCGGCTTCGCCGAGGAGGTGGTGCTGGACGCCGCCAGCCTGGTGCCGGTGCCCGATGGCGTCGAGCCCGTCGCCGCCGCCGCGGTCTGCCTCGCCTATGGCACCGTGCTGCACGGGTTGCGCGACCGCGGCGCGCTGCGGCCCGGCGAGACGCTGCTGGTGCTGGGTGCCGCCGGCGGCACCGGCATGGCCGCGATCCAGCTGGGAAAGCTGCTGGGCGCCCGCGTCATCGCCGCTGCCAGCAGCGAGGCCAAGCGCCAGGCCTGCCTCGCCGCCGGCGCCGATGCCGTGGTCGACTACACCGACGCGAACTGGCGCGAGGCGCTGCGCGGACTGACGGAGGGCCGCGGCCCCGACGTGGTCTTCGATCCGGTCGGCGGCGCGGTGGCCGAGCCGGCGCTGCGCTCCATCGCCTGGCGCGGCCGCTACCTGGTCGTGGGCTTCGCCAGCGGCGAGATCCCGCGCCTGGCCTTCAACCTGGCGCTGCTGAAAGGCTGCAGCATCACCGGCGTCTTCTACGGCGACTTCGCCCGCCGCGAGAAGGCAGCGCAGCTGGCGCTGCTGGCCGAGCTCTTCGCCTGGGTGGCCGAGGGCCGGCTGGCACCGCTTGTCTCGGAAAGCTTCCCGCTGGCCCAGGCGGTCGCCGCGCTGGAACGGCTGGCGGCGCGGCAGGCGACGGGCAAGCTGGTGCTGCTCACCCATGCGGCGCCGCCTCCCGCGCAATAAGCGCATCGACGGCCAGCAGCCGCGCGCCGTGGCAGATCACCGGATTGACGTCGATCTCGGCGATCTGCGCGGCCTGGTCGGCGGCGAGCTCCGCCACGCGCTGCACGACGTCCGCCAGTTTCTCCATGTCGACCGCCGGCATGCCGCGAAAGCCCTTCAGCAGCTCCGCGCCGCGCAACCCTTCGAGCAGCCGCCGCGCCTCGGTCCGTGTCACCGGCGCCAACGCGACGGCACTGTCGCGCAGCAATTCAACGAGGATGCCACCCAGCCCGACCACGACCGTGGGACCGAACAACGGATCACGCCGCGCGCCGATGACCATCTCGATGCCCTGCGGCACCATGGGCTGGATGAGAACGCCGTTGATCTGGTCGTCGGTGGTGGCGCGGCGCGCATTGGCCATGACCTCGGCGAAAGCAGCGCGCAGCGCCTGCGCATCGCCGATGTTCAGGCGGATGACGCCCGCCTCGGTCTTGTGCGGTAGAGCCGGGCTCTCGACCTTGATCACCACCGGATAGCCGGTTCGCTCGGCCGCGCGGATGGCTTCCTCCGCGTCAGTGACCAGAACTTCCTCGACGACGGGCACACCATACTCGGCCAACACCGCCTTGGCCTCGCGCTCCGTCAGCACCGGGCCGGCGGCCTGCAGCAGCGCGGCGGCGCGCGACGCCGCCTCGGGGGTGGCGAGACGTTCCACCTGCCGCGGCCCTTCGGCGCGCAAGGCCGCGCGCGCCTGCCAGGCGGCGATGGCGGCCAGGCACCGGTCCATCGAGCGGAACAGGGCGACGCGCGGCTCCGCCTCCGCCTCGCGCGCGCCGGGGCCTTCCAGCCATTGCGTGGTCCAGACGACGCAGGCGGGTTTCTGGTGCTTCTCGGCCAGCTCGCCCAGCATGGCGAAGCGCGGCGTCGCCACGTCATAGGCATAGCCGTTCGGCAGGATCAACGCGCCATAGGCCGGATCGGCCAGCAAGGCGCCAGCGCAGGCGCGCAGCGATTCCGGATCGTTCAAGACCTGCGCGGTGACATCGCAAGGGTTGCGCGCCGAGCCGAAATCCGGAATGCGCGCCGCCAGCACGGCCTGGGCCTCAGCACCTGGCTGCGGCAGCGTCACGCCGCGCACCTCCGCCCGATCCGCCGCCATGATCGCGGAGCCGCCGGATGTCGAGACCACCGCGACGCCCGCCGCCCGCGGCGACGGCGCCTTGGCCAGGAAGCTGGCGCATTCCAGCAACCCTTCGAATCCCTCGACCAGCACCATGCCGGCGCGCGCGAAAGCGGCGCGATAGGTGGCGTCCGACCCCGCCAGCGACCCGGTATGCGACAGCGCCGCCTGCGCCCCCTGCTCGCCGGTGGCCAGCTTATAGACCACCAGCGGCTTGTCCTGCGCCCAGGCGATTTCCGCCGCCTCGATCAGCCGCCGCGGCGCGGCCATGCCCTCGAAGATCAAAGCGATGGCGGAGCAGGCAGGATCCTCGGCCAGCGCGGCGACCAGGTCGGCGACATCGACATCGGCGGAATTGCCGCAGGTCAGCACGCGGCCGATCGACATGCCGGCCTCCACCGCCTGGGCCAGCGCGAAGCCGAGATTGCCCGACTGGCTGACGATGCCGATGGCCGGCCGCGTTGGCGGCGTCGCCGGCTGCGGCACGGCGACGAAGCTGATCTTGGCGCCGCGCGCGTAATCGACCAGCCCGATGCAATTGGGCCCGACCAGCTTCACCCCGCCGCGCTGCGCCATGCCGACCAGCTTCGCCTGCAGCGCGATGCGCTCAGGCCAGCCGGTCTCGGAGAAGCCCGCGGCATAAAGCAGCAGCGCGCCGACCCCGGCGGCGATGCAATCCTGCAGCACGCCCTCCGCCGCCTCCATCGGTGTCGCGGCCACGACCAGATCGGGCACCCCCGGCAAGGCGGCGATCGAGGCGTGGCAAGGAAGATCACCAATCTTGTCGTAGCGGCTGTTGACCAGATGCAGCTGCCCGGAGAAGCCCGCCAGGTTGCGCATGGTGCGCTCGCCGAAGGAGCCCGCCCGGGCCGAGGCGCCGACGATGGCGATGCTCTGCGGGTCCAGCAGCGCGCGCAGATCGGCATGGCGGTAGAGGGCGCGGCGCGGCGCGGGCTGGCTCTCAGGCATCGGCGGGTTCCTCACGGAGATTCCTTGCCCATGGCCGCGCTGGGCAGCGCCGGCGGCCTCAGGCGGGCGAAGAGCAGGGTGAAGGCCGAGGCGAGCCCGCCCGGCAGGAAGGCCAGCGCCACGATCAACGCGCCGCCGAGAATGACGGCGTTGACGTCGCCGCCAAACGACAGGAAACGCTCCTGGCCGATGATCAGCGCCGTGCCCAGCAGCGGGCCGAGCAGCATGCGCTTGCCGATGATCACCACCGCCGTCAGCATCAGCACGAGGAAATAGGTCTCGAACAGATCCGGCCCGACATAGGCGCGCTGATAGGCGTAGAGCCACCCCGCCGCCGCGCTGAACGGCGCCGACAACACGAAGATGCCGAGCCGCACGCGGCGCACATCGATGCCCGACATGGTGGCCAGGCGCGGGTTGAGATGCACCATCATCGCCATGGCGCCGGGGCGCGAGCGGCGGAACTGCCGCACCGCATAGAGCGTGATCAGCAGCAGGCCGAAGGCGAAGGGCCAGAGCTCGGCATCGTTGCGCGCCGTCAGCCGCAGCGGCCCGATCGACAGGTCGAAGGTCGGAATGCCCGAAACCCCATCGGAGCCGCCGAGGAAGTTCCAGTTATGCGCCAGCGCCGCCGCCACCACCGTCGCCGCATAGGTGACGAGCGAGAAGACAAATTCGCGCAGCCGCAGCGTGATCAGCCCGAGCAGCAGGGCGATGGCGACGCCCGCCAGCAGCGCGGCGCCCAGCGTCGTCCAGGACCCTGCGCCGGCACGCGTCGCCAGCAGCCCCGTGGCATAGGCGCCGGCCGCGAAGAAGACGGTATGCGCCAGGCTTACCTCGCCGAGATCGGACAGCACGATGTCGAGGCCATAGGCTGCGACAGCAAGGATGGCGATGATGGTGAATGCGCCATGCAGCGCCGGCACCTGCCCGGGCAGAAGGAACAGCAGCGCGGCCGCGACCAGCAGACCCGCGAGGCGGAGCGGACCGCTCATCGCCCGGCCCTCGCGCCGAGGGCGAAGCCGCCCGGCCGCAGAACCAGCACCAGGATCAGCAGCCCGAAGGCCGCGGTGCTGGCATAGGCCGGCGAGACGAAGCCGCCGAACAGCGCGGTGAACATGCCCAGCGCCACGCCCGCGACATAGGAGCCGCCGACCGAGCCGATGCCGCCGAGCACGACGACGACGAAGGTGATGATCACCTCTTCGAAGCCGATATTGGTCAGGATCGGCGTGCGTGGCGCCACCAGTGCGGCGGCCAACGCGACGGCCGCCCCTTCGAAGGCGAAAACAGAAAAATAAACGCGGCGGACATCGATGCCGGCCAGCTGCGCCAGCTTCGGATCTTCCGCCACCATGCGCGCGGTGCGACCCAGCGCGCCACGCTCCAGCCCGAAGCGAAGCAGCGCGAAAACGGCGATGGCGGTGACGATGATCATCAGGTCCTGCGCGGTGACCCAGGCGCCGCCGAGCTCGAAGTCGATGAAGCTCAGCGGCGTCTCCAGCACCTGCGGGTTGCCGCCGAAGACCAGGCCGGCGACGCCGCGCATCACATGGCCGAAGCCCAGCGTGACGATCATGATCGAGACCAGGTCCTGCTCGAAGGTCAGGCGCAGCATCGCCGCCTGCATGATCAGCCCCAGCAGCAGCCCGGCGCCGATGGCGACGGCAATGGCCAGCGGATAGGGCAGGCCGAGCCGCGCCACCGCCCACCAGGTGACGAAGGCGCCGAGCATGTAGATCTGGCCATGCCCGAAATTGACCAGCCGCGCGACGCCAAGCAGCACGGTCCAGCCGATGGCGACCAGCGCATAGGCATGGCCGAGGATCAGCCCGTTGATCAGATGCTGCAGCAGGTTCATGCCACGGCCTCCCCGAGATAGGCCTGCAGGATTCGCGGATCGTCGCGCATGGTGGCGACCGGGCCTTCCGCCAGGATGCGGCCGCGCTCCAGCAGCACCAGGCGGTCGACAACCTCGATGGCGGCACGCAGATTCTGCTCGACCAGAAGAACAGAAAGCTTCGGGCCGACCAGGCTGCGCACCTGGCGCAGCACCTCGGTCACCAGCTTCGGCGCCAGGCCGATCGAGGGCTCGTCGAGCAGCAGCACCGAGGGCCCGAGACGCAGCGCGCGGGCGATGGCCAGCATCTGTCGCTCGCCGCCCGACAGCGCCGAGGCCAGGTGATGCAGTCGTTCTTTCAGTCGCGGGAACAGCGCATAGATCTCGTCCAGCGAGTGGGCGGGGCGGTCGCTGCCATCCAGCGGGCCGGCCGCCGCGAGATTTTCCTCGACGGTCAGCCGCATGAAGACGGCGCCGCCTTCCGGCACCAGCGACAGCCCGCGCGCCACCCGCGCATGGGTGGGCATGGCCGAGACATCCTCGCCACGCACGAAGACCTCGCCATCGATGCGCGGCTTGCCGCGCGACCAGCCGAGCAGCGCATTGACCAGCGTCGACTTGCCCGCGCCATTGGCGCCGACCACGCCGACCAGCTCGCCCGGCGCCAGCACCAGGTGCGGGATCTCCAGCGCGCGATGCCCGGCATAGGCGACGCGCAAGCCCCGCGCTTCCAGCAGCGGCGTCATGCGGCGCGTCCCAGATAGGCTTCGAGCACGCGCGCATCGGCCTGGACCTCGCGCGGCGTGCCGCTGGCCAGCATGCGGCCCTGCTCCAGCACGACGATGCGGTCGGCCAGCTGCATGATCAGGTCCATATGATGCTCGATCACCACCAGCGCCGCGCCGCGGTCGCGCAGGCGCCGCAGCAGCGTGGCCAGCCGCGCCATGTCGGCGCCGCCGAGGCCCGCCGCCGGCTCGTCCAGCATCAGCACCCGCGCGCCGCGGCCCCAGGCGAGCGCGATGGACAGCATGCGCTGGCTGCCATAGGGGATGTTGCCCGGGCGCAGCGCATGCATGCCGCGCGGCACGCCAAACTCCTCGAGCAGCGCCGCGGCTTCCTGCTCCAGCGCGGCGCGCGCCCGCGCCTCGCGCCAGGGCAGCAGCAGGCTGGCGAGCAACCCGCTGCCGGCGTCGCGCTGCAGCACGGCGATCATGTTGTCGCGCACCGTCAGCCCGGCGAAGAAGGCATTCTGCTGGAAGGCGCGCTTCAACCCCCGCGCCGCCAGGCCATGCGCCGGGACGGCGGTGACCTCGACGCCCTCCAGCCAGACGCGGCCGCTGCGCATCGCCAGATGCGTGGCCGCGTCGTAGCAGGAGCTCTTGCCGGCACCGTTGGGGCCGATGATGCCGAGGATCTCGCCGGCCGACACCTGCCAGCTGACATCCTGCAGCGCCACCAGCGCGCCGTAGCGCACGCCGAGCCCCTCGACCCGCAGCAGCGGACCGGCGGTGCCGGCGCCGGTCATGTGCGAACCTCGATCTTGCCGTCCTTCACGGTGAAGAGATGGTGGCTCGACTGCATCTGCCCGTCGGCGCTGAAAGAGACATCGCCGAAGACAGTATCCTTGAAGCTGCCGCCGCGGATGCGCCGCGCGATGGCCTCGCGCTCCAGCGTCTTCAGCTCATTCGCCGCCGCCGCCCAGACCTGCAGCGCCGCGGCGCCCAGCGCCATGAACTTGTCCGGCGTGTACTTGATCGATTCCTCGGCGCGCTTGACGAAACGCTGGTTCACCGGGTTGGAGGCGAAGGGCTCGACATTCGGAAAGTAGATGTCGGCGCCGATGATGCCATTGGCGGCCTCGCCCGCGACGCTGATGACGCTGGGCGCGACGGTGCCGACGGCGGTGACGAAATCGCCGCGGATGCGCATCTGCCGCGCCTGGCGGATCAGCGCCGGCAGGCCAGAACCTTCATTGGCGTTGATCGCCACCACGGCATCGGCATTCGCGCCGCGCACATTGGTCAGCGCCACGCGGAAATCGGCCTGGGCGAAGGGGAATTTCTCTTCGCCCACCTTTTCCCAGACATGGCCGATAGCCTGCAGCTGCGCCTCGATCGAGGCCTGGGCGCCATTGCCATAGGCGTCGTTCTGGGTGAGGAAGGCGATGCGCTTCGCCCCCGTCGCCTTCAGATGCTCGGCGATAACGCGGCCATCCTGGGCGTTGGAGGAATTCAGCCGCACCGCCAGCGGATTTCCGCCGCCGGTCAGGATCGGATCGGCCTTGGACACGGCGGTGATGTCCAGCACGCCGGCGCGCGCGATCACCGTCTGCGTCGCCAGCGTCACCGGGCTGTTCCAGCCTTCGATGATGACGGACACGCCTTCGGCGATCAGCTCGTTGGCGCGGCTGACGCCGACAGCGGGCGTCGATTCATCGTCGCGCTTGATGATCTGCACCGGACGGCCCAGCACGCCGCCGGCCTCGTTGACCATGGCCGCGGCGATCTCGATCGCCTGGGTCACGTGCTGCCCCTGCGGCGCGGCGCCGCCGCTGAGCGGGAACAGCGCGCCGACCTTGATCGGATCGGCCGCGTAAAGCCGGGCGGGGGCCGCCAGCACGAAAGCACCGGCCGCCGTCACCCGCAGCAACTGCCTGCGAGACGTCATCCTCTGGACCTCCTCCTGCGCGACCGTTTTCTTGTCGGTACGGTTCGCTGTCGAGCATGGTGCCGCGCCGGAAGCGCGGATGGCAATCCTCTTCCTCAGCGCGGCAGGATTCGCGACTCCTGCAGATGCCGCAGCCACCATTCCAGCATGGCGGCGCTGTCGATGCAGTCGCCGAAGCCGGCCTGGCGGATCTTGATGGTGCTGACCAGCGAGGCGACCTGGTCCTCGCGGCTGAAGGCGAAATCGGCGAATTGCCAGGACGCGCCGACCAGCGTCTCCAGGCTGTGCGGCGCCAGGCCATGGCGCTCGATCATGCGCTGCCACAGCGGCGCCTTGTCGCTCATGATGATCGGCAGCGACATCGGCTGCGGCGCGCCCATCTCCATGCCGAAGACCTTGGCCACGACAGGAAAGATGCCGCGCCAGGTCATGGCGTCGCCATTGGTCACGTTGAAGATCTGGTTCGCCGCCGCGGGCGTGCCGCCAGCCCAGGCGATGGCGGCGGCGAGGATGCGCGCATCGGTCACCTCGGTGATGCGGTCGCCCTTGCCCGGATAGACTAGCGGCAGGCCGAGCTCGCGGCTGATCGCGGCATAGGCGCCGACCGCGGTCAGCAGGTTCATCGCGCTGCCCAGCGCCAGACCGATCACCGCCTGCGGCCGGAAGATGGTCCAGTCCCAGCCGCTGCCCGGCTGGCGCGCGCGGATGTCGTCTTCCTGCGCCCAGTAGAAATTCGGATGGATGTGGCGCGGCGCATCCTCCTTGCCGGGGATCGGCATCTGGCCGAGATGCACGCCATAGGCCTTGGTGCCTTGCAGCAGCGCGACATGCCGCAGCCCCTGCCCTTCCAGCGCGTCGAGGCAGTTGCGCAGCATGGCGCGGTTGACCGCCATCTGCTCGGTGGCCAGCCAGCCACCGCGCAGGTCGGGCATTTCCTGCAATGCGCCATAGACCAGATGCGTGACGCCCAGGCCGGACAGCGCCGTCTTCGTCGCCGTCGCGTCGGCAAGGTCCACGGACAGGAACTTTGCCGTCGACGCGAAATCCGGCGCGCGGCGGGACAGGCCGATCACCTCGACGCCGGCCTCTTCATAATGGCGCAGCGCGGCGCGGCCGACCAGGCCCAGCGCGCCGGCGACCAGGATGCGGCTGCTCATTCGCGCTTGCCCGCCAGCCGCGCCACCACCGGCCGCCAGCGCTCGGCCTGCTGCGCCAGGAAGGTCGCGAAGTCATCCGGAGAGCCGCCGGCGACGAATTGTCCTTCGGCCAGCAGCCGGTCGCGCAGCTCGGTCGATTGCAGCGCACGCAGCGCCACGGCGTTGAGGCGGTTAATGGCGGCGGCCGGCGTGCGCGCCGGCGCCAGCAGGCCGAACCAGGTCTGCACCACCATGTCGGGGCCGAGCTCGGAGAAGTTCGGAATTTCCGGCGTCACCGCCAGCCGCTCCTCGCCGGTCCAGCCGATGATGCGGCCGCGGCCCGAGCGATGCGCCGCCAGGCCCGAGCTGCCGCCAACGACGATGACATCCAGCGTGCCGCCCATCAGGTCGTTGAGCTGCTGCGCATCGCCGCGATAGGTGATTTCCTGCATGCGCATCTTCATGCCTTCCAGCACGGCGACGGCAGCCAGGTTGTTGAAGCTGGTCGGCCCGTTCGAACCGTAGTTCATCGATCCGTTGCGGCTCTGCGCCAGCTTGACGAAGTCGGCGATGGTGGTGGGCAGGCCGTTGCGCACCACCACCGCGAAGGGCAGCTTGGTCACCAGCACGATCGGGGAAAAGTCCTCCGACTTGTAGGGCAGGCGGTCGGGCAGCAGCGGGTTCAGCGTCAGCGTGGTGCCCGAGGCCATCAGGATGGTGTGGCCATCGGGCTGGGCGCGGGCCACGGCCTCGGCGCCGATCACCGTCTGCGCGCCGGGCTTGTTGTCGACCAGCACCGGCTGGCCGAGCAGCGGCGCCATGCCCTCGGCCATCATGCGCGCGGCGACGTCGGTGGCCCCGCCCGGCGGGAAGGGCACGATGATGGTCACCGGCCGCGTCGGGAAATCGGCGGCCGCGGCGGGCAGGGCCAGCAGCAGGGCGGCCAGGCTCGCGAAAAGCTTCCTCCTCAGCATCCTTTTCTTCTCCTCCCTGTGGGCCGGCCGCTGCGTGGCGACCCGCTCCGTTATTCGAGTAGTTTTTGTCGTAGGGCGCGCAGCCGCGTCGCATCGAGGCCCAGCGAGGCCTCGGCAAAATCGTCGATCGAATCGTGGCCCGACAGCGCGCGTTCCAGCGCGGCCTCCAGCAGCGGCGCATGGGCGCGCATCAGCGTCTGCGCCACCTCCGGCGCGGTGCCGGGCGGGAAGACGCGCTCGCTGCGCCACAGCCCGTTGGTCGCCAGATAGTCTTGCATCACCGTGGCGCGCGGCACGCCCAGCAAGGTCAGCAGCAGCGCGGCGCCGAAGCCGGTGCGGTCCTTGCCCGCCGAGCAATGGAACAGCAGCGGCAGGCGATCCGCCTCCAGCATCGTCGCGAACAGCGCACGATAGACGGGCAGCTTCGCTGTCGCATAGGCGGTGTAAGCCTGCGCCAGCAGCGAAAAGACATCTTCGCCGGTGGCCTGGCCGCGCTCCAGGATATCGCGCAGCGAGGCGCCGACGGTGGGCTCGATCGGCATCGGCACAGCGGTCACGCCGTCTGGCAAGCGGCTCGGCGCGCGTTCGGCTTCGTGCAGCCCGCGCAGGTCGCAGACCGTCCTCAACCCCAGCGCGCCGACCGTCGCCAGATCGTCGTCGGTCAGGCCAGCGAGGGCCGCGGAACGGAACACCAGGCCGAAACGCATGCGGCGTCCATCGGCGGTGGCATAGCCGCCCAGGTCGCGCAGATTCGTCGCACCCTGCAGCGCGATCACCCGCGGCAGCGTGCCGAGGCCAGCGGACATGTCAGCGGCCCTTGAACTCAGGGCGGCGCTTGTCGAACCAGGCATCCACCGCCTCGCGATGGTCCTCGGTCGAATGCGCCAAAGCCTGGTAGGCGGCGGAGAGCTCCAACAGGGACGACAGCCGCATGTGCTGGCCTTCGCGCAGCAGCCGCTTGGTCATGCGCAGCGCCTGGGGCGGGTTGCGCGCGATGCGGCCGGCCAGCGCCCGGGCGGCGGGCAGCAGCTCCTCGTCGGGGACGATGCGGGAGATCAGGCCACAGGCCAGCGCCGCCTCGGCATCCAGCCGGTCGCCGGTGAAGGCCATCTCGGCGGCCATGCTCTGGCCGACGGCGCGCGGCAGCAGCCAGGCGCCGCCATCGCCAGGAACGATGCCGACACTGACAAAGCTTTCGGCATAGGACGACGATGCGGCGCCGATGCGGATGTCGCACATGCAGGCCAGGTCGAGCCCGGCGCCGATGGCCGGGCCGTTCACCGCGGCGATGGTCGGCACGTCCAGCTCATACAGCGCCAGCGGGATCTTCTGGATGCCGCGGCGGTAGCTGTCGCGGATCTCGGCGGGCGGCATGCCGTAGCGGGCGCGCATCGACTTCAGGTCGCCGCCGGCGGAGAAAGCGCTGCCGGCGCCGGTCAGGATCACGGCGCGCACATCGGGCTCGGCGGCGATACGGGCGCAGGCCTCGGTGAAGGCCTCGGTGCTGCCGCCTTCGATAGACAGGGCGTTGCGCTTCTCGGCGGCGTTCATCGTCAGGGTGACGATGGGGCCGTCGCGCTCGAAGAGAAGAAAGTCGCTCATGCCGTCTCCTGCGGCGCCAGCTTCTGGCGCACGAAATCAAGCGTGCCGGCAAAGTCCACCGGCGCCTCGGCCAGAAAGGCGCGGCCCAGCCAGCCGGCCCAATAATCGGCGCTGCCATAGAGCGCGCGGCCCTGCAGCAGGCGCGACGTCGACAGATGCAGCTCCAGCTCCTCGGTGATGCCGATGGCGCCGTGCACGGCATGGGCGATGCCGGCGGCCTCGCGCGCCGCCAGGCCGATGCGGGTCTTGGCCACGGCGACGCGGGCACGGTCCAGGCCCAGCGGCCCGTCGCCGCCGCCCAGGCTGCCCAGCTGCGCCGCCATGCGCGCGGCGAAGACTTCCTCCGTCAGCACCGACAGCTGCTGCTGCACCGCCTGGAAGCCGGCGACGGGCCGGCCGAACTGCTGTCGCACCGTGGCATGCGCGATGCTGGACTCCAGGATCTTTTCCAGCGCCCCCGCCATGGCGGCGGATTCCAGCCAGGCGCCGAGCAGCAGCCAATCGGCCTCCGGCACCTTCTGGCCGATGCTGGCTTCGGGCCATTCCAGACGGCGCTCGAAGGGCGCGGCGGCGCCGGTTTCCTGGGCATCGGCCAGCGGCAACAGCGACAGATCGCCGGGCAGGATCGCCCATTCGGCCGGGCGCTGCGCCGGGATGCGGGCCTGCAGGGGGGCCTCGACGGGCATGGCGATCAGCACCGGGCCGGGCGGCGTGGCGGCGCCGAGCAAAGCGCGGGCGACAGCGGTTTCGCCAATCGGCAGCGGCACGGAGAAACGGCCCGCGGCCAGCAGGACCGGCAGGAATTCGGCCGGGGTCAGGCCAGCGCCGCCCTCGGCCTCGGGGCGCAGCGCGTCGAGGAAGCCGGCCTCCTCGACCTTGGCCCAGAGCCCGTCATCGGCGCCGCCGCCGCGCAGCCGCCGGACCAGCGCCGGCGGGCAGTGGCGGGAGAACAGCTCGCCAGCGGCTTCGGCCAGCAGGTCCTGCATCAGCGCAACCCCATGCCGCGCGCGATCATGCCGCGCAGGATCTCGCGCGTGCCGCCGCGCAGCGAATAGGACGGCGCCATGGCCGCGGTATAGGCCAGCACCCGCAGCAGCCCGGGCGGCGGCGCGGCGTCGGGGTCGGCGCCCAGCGCCTCGGTCAGCAGCGCCGGGATGGCCTGCTCGAAGCTGGTGCCAAGGTCTTTTACAAGTGCCGCCTCGACGATGGGGCTGTCTCCCGCCACGAGCCGCGCCGTGACCGCCACCGACAGCGCCCGCAAGGTGGCGAGCTCAGCCAGCAGCCGGCCCAGCAGGCGTTCGGTGCCGGCATCGGCGCCGCGCTCGCGCAGGTAGTTGGCCCAACAATCCAGCAGGACAGCAGACGAAAAGATACGCTCGGGGCCGCTGCGCTCGAAGGCGAGCTCGGCATTGACCTGGGCCCAGCCGGCGCCTTCCGCGCCGATCAGCGCGTCCTCGCCCAGCAGGACGTCCTCGAAGACAACTTCGGAAAAATGCGCCTCGCCGGCCAGGTCGCGGATCGGGTTGATGGTGACCCCCGGCAGCGACAGGTCGACGATGACCTGGGACAGGCCATTCTGGCGGTCGGCCGAGCTGCCGGAGGTGCGGACCAGCGCGATCATGAACTGCGCGTGCTGGGCGTGGGTGGTCCAGATCTTGGCGCCGTTCAGCCGCCAGCCCTTCCCTTCGGGCACGGCGCGCGTCGTCACGCTGGCCAGGTCGGAGCCGGCATTGGGCTCGCTCATGCCGATGCAGAAGAAGGAAGTGCCGGAAACGATCTTCGGGATGTGGAAGCGGCGCTGCGCCTCGCTGCCGAAGCGCAGGATCAGCGGGCCGCTTTGCCGGTCGGCGATCCAATGCGCGGCGACCGGGGCGCCGGCGGCCAGCAATTCCTCCACCAGCACATAGCGGGCGAAGGGGCCGCGGCCGGCGCCGCCATATTCCACCGGGAAGGTCAGGCCGAGCCAGCCGCGCCCGGCCAGCGCCCGGCTGAAGCCGGCATCGAAGCCCATCCAGGAGCGGGCCCGGCGCTCGGGGGCGATCGACGGGATGCGCGCGCGCAGGAAGTCGCGGATCTCTCCCCGAAAGGCTTCGTCGGCGGCGGGGATGCTGCCGAGGGCCAGGGCGCCGATCACGACAGCGCCTCCGCCGCCAGCGGATCCAGCCCGATGACGCCGCGTGCCGCCAGGGCGGCGATGGCGGTCGCATCCAGCCCCAGCGCGGCGGACAGCACGGCAGCCGTGTCCTGCCCCAGCCGCGGCGGCGCCAGGCGGTAGCTCGGCGGCGTCGCGGAAAACTGCGTCGGGAAGCCGATGACGGTGACCGGCGTGCCGTCATCCCGCGTCATCGATTGCAGCAGCCCGCGGGCCGCGATCTGCGGATTGGCCAGGATCTGGTCGATGGAGTGGATCGGGCCGCCAGGGACGCCGGCCTCGGCCATGGCGGCCAGCAGATCCGCGGCCTTCCAGGGGGCGATGGCGGCGGCGAGCTGCACCTCCAGCGCGCGGCGGTCGCGGCTGCGGCCGGCATTGCTGGCGAAGCGCGGGTCGGCGCCGATCTCGGGCTTGCCCAGCAGCCGGCACAGCGCCTGGAATTGCCCGTCGGTACCGCAGGCAACGAGCAGATAGTCGTCGCTGCAGGCGAAGTCGCGATAGGGCACGACATTGGGGTGGTCGTTGCCCAGCCGCTGCGGCACGGCGCCGCCGACCAGGAAATTCATCGCCTGGTTGACCAGCACGGCGACCTGGCTGTCGAGCAGCGCGCAATCCAGCCATTGCCCCTGCCCGCTCGCCGCGCGGTGGTTCAGCGCCGCCAGGATGGAGACCGCGGCATAGAGGCCGGTGAACAGGTCGCTGACCGGCAGGCCGACCTTCATCGGCCCGGCGCCGGCGACGCCCTCCGGGCGGCCGGTGATGCTCATCAGCCCGGACATGCCCTGGATCAGGAAGTCATAGCCGCCGCGCTTGGCGTAAGGGCCGGTCTGGCCGAAGCCGGTGACCGAGCAATAGATCAGCCGGGGATTGGCGGCGCGCAGCGTCTCGGCATCGAGGCCGAAGCGGGCGAGCGCGCCGACGCGGAAATTTTCCACGACCACATCGGCCTGCAGCGCCAGCTGCTTCACCAGCGCAGCACCTTCCGGCTGGGAAAAGTCGATGGCCAGCGACTGCTTGTTGCGGTTGGCGCAGAAAAAATAGGCGGCGTCGGGTTGCGGGGCGGTGTCTTCCACGAAGGGCGGGCCCCAGCGGCGGGTGTCGTCGCCGCGGCCGGGCTGCTCGACCTTCAGCACCTCGGCGCCCAGGTCGCCCAGGATCTGCGAGGCCCAGGGCGCCGCCAGCACGCGCGACAGGTCCAGCACCTTCAGCCCGGCCAACGCCATCGGACGCGCGCCATCGCCTTCCGCCTGGGCCATGCGGCCTTCTCTCCCCTGGTCGTTTCATTGGTTGAAATTCTATTTCAGACAAACTATGGCATGGGGCGCGGCGCGGCGGGAAGCCCCAATCGGCGCCGCCGCCAGGAGAAGGACGTGCATGGCCTCCTATGAGCCGGTCACCGCCCTGCTGCGCGGGCTGGAGGTGCTGCGGGCGGTCAACCGCCTGCCGGTCGCCAGCGTGCGGGAAATCCACCGCCAGACCGGGCTGAACCAGCCGACCGTGGTGCGCATGCTGGAGACGCTGATGCATGCCGGCTTCGTCACCCGCGACGGGCAGCAGGCGGTGTATCGCCCGACGGGACGGACGCTGGAGCTCGGCGCCGGCTATGTCCTGCATCGCGAGGTGGGGGAGGTCGCCTCGCCGATCATGTCGGCGCTGCGGCGCCAGGTGGGGTGGCCGTCCGATGTCGCGGTCTTCGACGGCGACGCCATGGTGGTGGCCCATACCAGCCGCGGCGAGGGCCGTTTCCTGTTCGAACGACGCCAGGGCTATCGCGCGCCGATCCTGGCGACCTCGCTCGGGCTTTCCTTCCTGGCCTTCAGCGATGACGGGCACCGGGCGCAGGCGCTGGCCCTCGCCGCGCGCTCGCCCGAGCCCTGGAACGACGCGGCCCGCCATCCCGGGCGCGCCGAGGCGCTGTTCGCAAAGATCCGGGAGGACGGCTTCGCCGTGATGGACGAGGCCTATGCGCTGCGAGAGTACAGCGGGCTGGCCAGCTCGATCGGCGTGCCGGTGATGGTCGGCGGCCGGGCGCGCGCCGCGGTCAACCTGATGTATCTGCGCGAGGCGATCGACCGCGACGATGCTGCCACCCGGCTGCTGCCGGTGCTGCGCGAGGCGGCGGAGGAATTGGCCAAAGTCTTCGCCGGGCTGAATGCCGGCATCTGGCCCGCCCCCGCCGCGCGCTGAGCGCTACTTCGTCGGCCGCACCATGTCGAAGCGGTTGTCCGGGCCGATGGCGGCATAGGCGGTCGGGCCGCCGGCGCGCATGACGACGCCGGAGTTGAAGGTGTCGTAGATGCCGTCCTTCAGCAGGTGGCTGGCGATATGCACGGCCACCACCTCGGCCAGCACCAGCCAGCCGGCGGCGGGGCGGCCGTCATGGCCCTTCAGGTCGATGACGTCGCAGACCTTGCATTCGAAGCTGACCGGGCTTTCGGCGACGCGGGGCGCGGCGATGGTCCGCGAGGCCACCGGCGTCAGCCCGGCATGGGCAAATTCATCCTGGCCATAGGGCAGCGGGGCGCAGGTCAGGTTCATCGCCTCGGCCAGGTCGCGGGTCACCAGGTTCCAGGCGAATTCCCGGGTCTCCCGCGCGTTGCGCAGGCTGTCCTTCGGCGCATGCGTCGTGGAGAAGCCGATGATCGGCGGCGTGTAGCAGAAGGCGTTGAAGAAGCTGTAGGGCGCCAGGTTCAGCGAACCATCGGTGCCTTTGGTCGAAATCCAGCCGATCGGGCGCGGCCCGACAATGGCGTTGAAGGGGTCGTGCGGCAGGCCATGGCCTTTGGCGGGCTCGTAGAAATAGCTGTCGGTCATCGGGGCGGCGCCTTCTTGCGGTCGGGGCGCAGCCTGCCCTGGCCGGGGCGCGATGGCGAGAGCCTGGTCAGGATGGCGCCGCGCGGGGCGATCCTTCGCAAGCGACGCGCTGCAGCCGCGCCAGGCGGCTTTCCTGCGGGAGCTGGCGGGGCTCTGGCCAGTCTTCGGCCAGGAGGTCCTCGCGGTGTTCCGGAGCGGCACCGGCGCGCCCGCCATGCCGCGCGACCTGGAACGGCGGCGGCGCAAGGCAACCGGGGGAGAGCACGCCAGCCTCGGGGCCGCCTGGCTAGAGGCTGAAGTCGCGCAACAGCACGGCAAGCTCCGGCTCGATCACCCGATCGGCGGCCTCGGCCAGGCTGAACCATTCGGTCTCGCGCTCGGCGCGCTCGGGCCAGTCCTCGAGCTGGTGCTCGACCCAGAGCGGGAAGACGCCGACCGTGCAGGGCACGAAGCGGCCATCGCGCAATTCCTTGTCGTAATGGTATTCGCCGACAGAGAGCAGCTCCATGCGGCCGCGCAGCCCGGCCTCCTCGAAGGCCTCCTTGGCGGCGAGCTCATGCGGGCAGAGGCCGGGCTCGGCCCAGCCCTTGGGCAGCACCCAGCGCCGGGTGCGCCGGCTGGTCAGCAGCATCACCTGCAGCTCGGGGCCCTGCCGGCGCAGCGGCAGGGCGGCGTATTGCCGGCCACCCAGGGTCTTGTCGGCCACCGACGTCTTGTCCCGGATGGGCTTCGCGGTATCTGTCATCGAACTGACATAATAGTGCTATGGAGGCGCTTGGTGAAGGGCGGTCGGAAGGACAACCTCCGATTGCATTACATCGGGTGCATGTCGATTTACATGACCGATTCATGACAGTACGGTTACCCGCGCCGGGAGAGCTCGCGCATGCTTCATTGGTTCCGCCGGCTGATGCCGCGCGAGGAGCGGTTCTTCGAGATGTTCGCCCGCCATGCGGATTGCGTGGTGCGCGGGGCGGAGGCGCTGCGCGGCATGCTGGAGGGCGGCGAGGCGGTGCAGCGCTACTTCCCCGCCGTGCTGGCCGCCGAGGATGAGGCCGATGCGGTGACGCGGGAGGTGGTGCAGGCGGTGCGCCGCACCTTCGTCACGCCCTTCGACCGCGGCGACATCCAGGCGCTGATCGGGCGGATGGACGACACGGTCGACCAGATGAAGAAGACCGCCAAGGCCATCGTCTTCTTCGAGATGGCGGAGTTCGACGCCGACTACCAGCGGATGGGCGACCAGGTGCTGCGCGCGGCGACGCTGCTGCGCGAGGCGGTGCCGCTGCTGGCGCGGATCAGCGCCAATGCCGGGCCGATCGGCGTGGTCTGCGAGGCGATCCGCCAGGTCGAGGGCGAGGCCGACGACATCCACGATGCCGGCGTCACCGCGCTGTTCCGCCAGGCGCAGCCCGACCAGGTGCTGCGCTTCATCGCGGCGCGGGAGGTGTTCGACCTGCTGGAGAAGACGGTCGACCGCTTCGACGATGCGGCGAACGAGATCGAGACCATCGTCGTCGAGCACGTGTGACGGGCATGGACGCCACCCTCGCCCTGCCGCTGCTGATCGGGCTGATCGGCGTGGCGCTGCTGTTCGATTTCCTCAACGGGCTGCATGACGCGGCGAATGCCATCGCCACCATCGTCTCCACCCGGGTGCTGCGGCCGCAATATGCCGTGCTCTGGGCGGCCTTCTTCAACTTCATCGCCTTCCTTTTCTTTGGCCTGCATGTGGCCGGCACGATCGGGACGGGGATCGTCGAGGCGGGGATCATCGATCCGGCGGTGATTTTTTCTGCCCTCATGGGGGCGATCGCCTGGAACCTGATCACCTGGGGCTTCGGCATCCCCTCCTCGAGCTCGCATGCGCTGGTCGGCGGCATCCTGGGCGCGGGGACGGTGAAGGCCGGGTTCGGGGTGATCGTCTGGTCGGGGCTGGGCAAGACGCTGGCGGCGATCGTGCTGTCGCCGCTGGTCGGGCTGCTGCTGTCGCTGCTGCTGGTGCTGGTGGTGTCCTGGGTCTTCGTGCGGCAGACGCCCTTCGTGGTCGATAGCAGCTTCCGCATGCTGCAATTCGTCTCGGCCTCGCTCTACTCGCTCGGGCATGGCGGGAATGACGCGCAGAAGACGATGGGGATCATCGCCGTGCTGCTCTATTCGCAAGGCATGACGGGGGGTGAGTTCCATGTGCCGCTGTGGGTGGTGCTGTCCTGCCACACGGCGATGGGGCTGGGCACGCTGATGGGCGGCTGGCGCATCGTGCACACGATGGGGTCGAAGATCACGCGGCTGACGCCGATGCAGGGGTTCTGCGCCGAGACCGGCGGCGCGATCACGCTGTTCGTGGCGACGGGGCTGGGGATTCCGGTGTCGACGACGCATACGATCACGGGTGCCATCGTGGGTGTCGGCGCCGCGCGGCGCGCTTCCGCGGTGCGCTGGGGCGTTGCCGGCAATATCGTGATCGCCTGGGTGGTGACCTTGCCGGCCGCCGCCCTGGTCGCCGCCGTGACCTATCTGGTGGTGGATCTGCTTGGCTGATTGGCCAGAAAAAAGAAGGGGTCCAGGGGAATTCATTCCCCTGGCCTTGCTCACTCCAGCCAGCTTTGCACCGCGGCCTTGATGAAGTCGATATCCTGCGGGTTGCCGATCGGATTGCCCGCCCGGTGCCCCCAGATGCTGGGGATGGGCGTCAGCTCCGCCTGTCGCAGGAAGGGCAGTTCCGCCTCGTTGTCGCCCGTGCGGAAATAGAGGTCAGTGCCACCCGGCATCAGCAGTACCTTCGCCTTGATGCTGCGCAGCGCCTTCTCCAGGTCGCCGCCATAGAGCGGGTTGTCGCTGATATCGCCGGCGTTCCAGCAGCGGAGCTGGGCGTAGAGGTTGCCGGCGTCGCGGGCCAGGTAGCGGTCTTCCCAGCCGGTCAGGAAGCTTTCCAGGTCCGGCGCGCCGGAGGTCGAGAGATGCAGCCCGGCGCGGTAGAAATCCTGGCTGAGGGCCCAGCCGGCATAGATGCGGCCGAAGGCGCGCAGCGCGGCGGTGGGCTGGGCGGAGAAGCGGCCGTCGCCGGCATGCTCGGGCGCGGCCTGCAGCACCGCCAGCAGGGAACGGAGAAAGACCTGGTTGTGGATGGCGGTGCGGGCGCTGCCGCAATTGACCACCACGGCGCCGACGGCGTCGGGGAAGCAGGCGGCCCAGTGATAGGCCTGCTGGGCGCCCATGGACCAGCCATAGACGGCGTGCAGCCGCTCCACGCCGAGGAGCTCGGCGATCAGCCGGCGCTGGGCATGGACATTGTCCCAGGCGGTGACCAGCGAGGGATAATCCGGCGTGTTGGACGGGCTGGAGGACAGGCCGTTGCCGAACATGTCGACCTGCAGGATGCAGTGCCGCGTCGGGTCGAGGATGCCGTCCGGCCCGATCAGCCATTCCAGCTCCTGGTGCTGGGCGCCGTAGCTGGTGGGGTAGAGGACCAGGTTGTCGCGCGCCGCGTTCAGCGTGCCGTGGCGCTTCCAGCCGAGCGCGGCGGCAGCGATGGTGCCGCCGTGCAGGACAGGAAGATCGCCCAGGGCGAAACGGCCGGTTTCGGTGGTCATGCGGCGCCTCCGGTGGTGCTGGCGGGGTCGCCGGCGCGCAGGCGGACCCCGGCGCGCAGATGGCGGAAGGGCAGGGTCGCGGGGTCGGCGATGACCGGGCCGGGGGCGGCGGCGATGATGATGCGCTCGGCGATCGGGGTGTAGTCGGCGCGGAAATGCACCGAGGATTTCAGCGCGACGATGGTGCAGCCGGCAGGGTCCACGCCCAGATGGCGCAGGATCGACTGGTCATAGGCCTGGGTCTTGCGGCTGGCGACCATGACGCGGATGCCGGGGGCGAAGTCGAGCAGGGCGCAGGGGCCGAGGCGGGCGCGGTTGCCCTGCCCCATCGGCCCGGTCAGGGTGAAGTCGCCATCGCCCAGCGCCACGACGCGGGCGCGGCCGCGGAAGGGCACGCCGTCCGACTTGCCGCCGAGCGCCAGGTCGAGCTCCGCCCCCTGCCCGGCCGCATGCGCGGCGGCGGCCGATTCCGCGTCGTTGATCAGGCAGAGCACGGCGCCGCGCGCGCCTTGCGCCACCAGCTCGGCCAGCAGGCCGGTGGTGTCGGCATGGCCGCCGCCGCCGGGATTGTCCTGGGTGTCGGCGATGATCACCGGGCGGCGGGCGCCCATGGCCGAGTGCAGCGCCAGCGCGACGGCGTCACGCACCGGGATGGCGTCCGGGCGGAATTCGGATTCGCGCGCGGCCAGCAGGGCGAGCAGCGCGTCGGCGGCGGCATCCGCCTGGGCCTGGGTCTCGGCATGGCAGGACAGCGCCACGCCGCAATCGGCGAAATCGGCATAGGGGAAGCCGAAGCAGAAGCCGAGCTCGGCGACGCCGTGCTCGAGCGCGATGGCAGCGCGCGCGGCCATGATGCCCTGCATCGGCTCGGCCATGCTGCATTGCGCGCTGAGGCCCATCCAGTAGTCGAGCTGGCGAAACGCTTTCTTCCAGGGCTTGCCGCGGGCGATGCGCGCCAGGAGAAGCTCCGCCGCCAGCGCCCCGGTCTCGCGCTTGTCGACATGCGGATAGGTGCGGTAGGGCACGACCACGTCGCTGGCCTCGACCATCGCCGCCGTCAGATTGGCATGCGGGTCCAGGCTGATGGCGACGGGCACATCCGGCCCCAGGATGCGGCGCAGGCGGACCAGCAGCTCGCCCTCGACATCGGGGATGCTGTCGGCCAGCGCCGCCCCGTGCAGGTCGAGATAGACGCCGTCCAGCGGCGCCTCCAGCAGCGCGTCGGAGATGTCGGCCAGCAGCATCGCGGCGATGCGCTCGAAGGCGCTGTCCTGGATCGGGCCGGCCGGCATGCCGAGGCACCAGAGCAGCGGCACCTGCGCCACCCCGGCCGCGGCCAGCACCGGCATGGCGCCGGCCAGCGCCGTCTGGGTGCCGTCGAGGGCCGCCGGCATGGCCGCCCCCCGGGTCAGCGGCGGGAAGCCGCCCGGGCGCTGGAAATCGGCGAAGACGGTCGGCTGCGGCGCGAAGGAATGCGTCTCGTGCTGGAAGCCACCGATGGCGATGCGAAGCGGCATGCTGTTCTCTCAGGCTGCAGGGCTTCCATTGAGCAGATCGGTGCCGCCGGGTCGAGGGGGGTAGCGCGCGGTTTGATCGCCGCTATGGTGCCCGCCATGCAGGAGCTCGCGGCCTATTCCGGATTGTTCGCCGCGGCCCTGCTGGCCGCCACCATCCTGCCGATGCAGTCGGAGGCGGCCCTCGTCGGGCTGCTGCTGACCGAGCGCTTCTCCGTGGCGCTGCTGCTGCTGGTCGCGACCGCGGGCAATGTGCTGGGCTCGGTGGTGAACTGGTGGCTCGGCCGGCAGATGGTCCGCTTCCAGGACCGCCGCTGGTTTCCGGCCAGCCCCGCGGCGCTGGCCCGCGCCCAGCGCTGGTACCGGAAGTTCGGCCGCTGGTCGCTGCTGCTCAGCTGGCTGCCGGTGGTGGGCGACCCGCTGACCCTGGTGGCGGGGACGCTGCGCGAGCGGCTGCTGCCCTTCCTGGCGCTGGTGACGCTGGCCAAGGCCGGGCGCTACCTGGCGCTGGCCTGGATCACCCTCGGCTGGAGCTGAGTTGCGCCGCGCGCAAATCCGCGCGCATCCGAGGCTTCGCCGCTGGTCTTGCCAAGGGACCAATGCAAGTCTTGGAATCTACGCTGTCATATGAAGCGAAAAATCATTCCCCTTGCCGATCTTGTGTTCTCCGGTCCCGCTGACGCCCGGGGCAGGCATGCTAAGCAGCGCGCTTCTGGAGGGGCGCCCTGGCCATGTCCGAGATCGACGCGCTGGTGGACCGGATCTACGAGGCCGCCCTGCTGCCCGAACGCTGGGAGCCGACGCTGGAGGCGCTGCGCGAGCGCTCGGATTCCGCCAGCGCCGCGCTGCTGCTGATGCGGCTCGACCAGCCGCCACGGCATCGCGGCACGGCGCTGGTGCAGCCGGCGCTGCGGCAATTCTGCGAAAGCGATGCCTGGCGCAGCAATCTGCGCGTCTCCCGCCTGGCGGCGCGCGGCGATCCCGGCTTCCTGCTGGCCGATGACTGCCTGTCGGAGCGCGAGAAGGACGGCGACTGGGTCGAGCAGACGCTGAAGCGCCTGGGCCTCGGCTTCCAGGTCGGCATGATGATCCCGATGCCGACCGGCGAATTCGTCACCTTCACCCTGGAGCGCTGGCGCCAGGCCGGGCCGCACCCGCCGCCGATGCGCCGGCTGATCGACGCGCTGCGGCCGCATCTGGCGCGTGCCGGGCTGATGGCGGCGCGGCTCGGGCTGGAACGCGCCCAGGCCGCGGTGGAGACGCTGCAGACGCTGGGCCTGCCGGCCGCCGTCGTCGCCCCCGGCGAGCGGCTGGTCGCCGCCAATGCCGGCTTCCTGCAGAGCACGGCGATCCTGGCGCTGGCGCGCGACCGCATCGCGCTGCAGGGCAGCGCGGCGGATGCCGAGTTCCGCCGCATCCTGGCGGCGACGCTGTCGGCGGGGGGCGTCGCCTCCCGCTCGCTGCCGCTGCGCGACCGCGAGGGGCTGGCCAGCGTGGTCCACCTGCTGCCGCTGCGCGGCGCGGCGCGCGACCTGTTCACCGGCGCCCGGCTGCTGCTGGTGATCACCGGCATCGGCCCGCTGCGGGCGCCGGACGGGGCGCTGCTGACCAGCCTGTTCGACCTGACCCCGGCCGAGATCCGGCTGGTGCGCGGCCTGGTCGCCGGCCACACGCTGAAGACCATCGCCGAGCAGGGGCCGGTGGCGCTGTCGACGCTGCGCACCCAGCTGGTCTCGGTGTTCCGCAAGACCAGCACGGCGCGGCAGTCGGAGCTGCTGGCGCTGATTGCCTCGCTCTCGGTGATGCAGCGTTGATCACGCCAATGTGCGTGAATAAATCGGCCGCTATCCTGGTCCGCGACTTCGCTGTCCTGCACTGGAATCGATCAAAATACGGGTAGAAATATCGCCGCCGCGCCGGCTCACGATCCTTCGATGACGCGCTCCACCAAATGAAGGATGCCGCGCCGCCGCGCCGCCGCCACGAATGCCGTCGGCCAGGCGCGCCGGGGGTGGATTCCGGCGAGAAGCAGCGTGGCCCGCTGGAAGGATGCCATGCCGCTGCCTGCCGCCCCGTTCCTGTTCCTGCTGCTGACGCTCGCACCCCGCCGGGTCATCCGCGCCTGGCTCGATCCCGGCCGATGATCGAGGGCACGGGCCCCGGGGCCGAGCTGCTGCGCGGCGCCATGCTGGGCATCGCCGTCGCGGCGCCGATCGGGCCGACCGCGCTGCTCTGCATCCAGCGCACCCTGGCGGGCGGGCCGCGCGCCGGCATGGCCGCCGGCTTCGGCGCCGCCACGGTGCACACCCTCTACGCCGCCATCGCCGCCATCGGGCTGATCGCCCTGGCGCAGGTGGACACGCCGCTGGGCCGCGTGCTGCAGCTGGCCAGCGCCGCCTTCCTGCTGCGGCTGGCCTGGAAGGCGATGACCTCGCGCCCGCAGCTGGCGGCGACCGGGCACGCGACGCGGCCCTGGCGCGCCTATGGCATGGGGCTGGCCTGGACGCTGTCGAACCCGCTGACGCTGATCAGCTTCGCAGCACTCTCGCCGGCGATCCTGGGGCAAGGGCTGCGGCCGTGGCAGGACCTGCCGCTGCTGGCGGCCGGCGTCGCGCTGGGCTCCTGCCTGTGGTGGACGCTGCTGGCCGGCGTGGTCGGCTGCCTGCGCAGCCGGCTGAGCGCCGGCAAGCTGCGGCTGGCCAACATGGCCACCGGCGCGGCGCTGGCCGGCTTCGGCCTGGCGGTGCTGGCCAATGCCGCGGGGATCTCCCTGCATCTGCCCGCCACGGCGGCGGTGGCCGCCGTGGCGGTCGCGGCGCCTTAGGCTTCTTCCACCCCGCACCAGCCGGCGATGAAGGCGGCGATGGCGCGCGTGGTGTCGCGGATCGAGGCGATCTCGACCCGCTCGTTGAAGCCGTGGATCTGCTCGGCGCGCGGGCCGTAGCAGAAGGCCGGGATGCCGTAGAAGCGCGTGTAGAACCGGGCATCGTTCAGCCCGGTGCCGGCGCGGCTGGCCAGCGGCGCGTCGGTCACCGTGGCATGCGCGGCGCGCAGCAGGTCGACCGGCGCCTCGGCATTCTCCAGCACGTAGCCGTGGCTGAGATAGCCGGACCAGACCAGCTCCGGCGGGTTGTTGGCCAGGAAAGGATCCTTCTGCGCGGCGGCGCGGACGCAGGCCTCGATCTCGCGCTGGCAGGTGGCGACGTCCCAGCCCGGCAGGATGGCGATGCGGCAGTCGAGGTCGCACCAGGCCGGCACGCTCGACGCCCAGTCGCCGCCACGGATGATGCCGGGGTTGAAGTTGATCGGGCGCGGGATGCTGGCGTAGTGCGGGTCGGATTCCGCGCGCCTGTTCCACTCCGCCTCGAGGCCCTCGAGCCCGCCGATCAGCCGGTACGCGGCCTTGATGGCGTTCGACCCGGTGCCGGCATAGGCGACATGCACGGGGATGCCGCGCACCTTCAGGCGGAACCAGAGCACGCCCACGCAGACATCGGTGATGGTGCCGGCGCTGGGCTCGGGCAGCAGGGCGCAATCGGCGCGGTAGCCGCGCTGCAGGGTGGAGAGGGCGCCGACGCCGGTGCTCTCCTCCTCGATCACCGACTGGAAATGCAGCCGCCCCTTCAGCTTCAGCCCCGCCGCATGCAGCGCGTCGACGGCGTAGAGCGCCGCGATGGTGCCGGACTTCATGTCGCCGGCGCCGCGGCCATACATCCAGCCGTCGCGGATGACGGGGGCGAAGGGCGCGCTGTCCCACATCTCGATGGGGCCGGCGGGGACGACGTCGCAATGGCCCTGCAGGATCAGCGAGCGGCCGGTCTCCTGCGCCGGGCGCAGCGTGCCGACGACGGTGCGGGCCTTGGAGAAGTCATGCTCGATGACGCCGCAATCGGGCAGCGGCTTGAGGTCCTCCATGTCGATCTGCCAGTCGTCGACGGTGTAGCCGCGGGCGCGCAGCAGATCGGCCATCATGTCCTGCGCCGGGCCCTCGGCGCCGCGGGTCGAGGGGATGGCGGAAAAGCGCATGGTGGTGTCGATCTGCGCGTCGAAATTCCGGTCCACCGCAGCGGCGATGCGGGCGGCGAGGGCGGGGTCGATCATGCGGCAAGCCTCCAGGGGATCGAGGAGCCTTGCAGAGTTTTCGCCAGATGATCAGAGGGGGTTTGCCAAGCGCGACGCAGGCGGCTGAAAACAAACCGCTTCCGCCGCGGGGTCGCGGCGGAAGCGGGGTCTGCCGCGAGTCGCGGCATCGCTCTGCGATTCCCGGCGCCGCGGCGCCGGGGGCAGGATCAGCGGTTGTTGGCCTTCCGCCATTCGGCGAAGACCGCCAGGTTGCTCTCGTCGGTCGGCGGATAGAGGCCGGCGATGCTCTGGCCGCCGCGCACCTTCTCGGTGACGAAATCCTCGAAGGCGGTCATCTCGGTGGCTTCCTCGGCGATCTCCTCCGCCAGATGCGCCGGGATGATGATGACGCCATCGGCATCGCCCACCACCACGTCGCCCGGGAAGACCGGCGCGTCACCGCAGCCGATCGGCACGTTGATGTCGATCGCCTGGTGCAGCGTCAGGTTGGTCGGCGCCGAGGGGCGGCTGTGATAGGCGGGCATGTCCAGCGTCGCGATCTCGGAGGAATCGCGGAAGCCGCCATCGGTGACCACGCCGGCGACGCCGCGCTGCTGCAGCCGGGTCACCAGGATGCCGCCGGCCGAGGCGGCGCGGGCGTCCTTGCGGCTGTCCATCACCAGCACGGCGCCGGGCGGGCAGGCCTCGACCGCCTTGCGCTGCGGGTGGTTGGGGTCGCGGAACACGGCCAGGGTATTGAGGTCCTCGCGCGCCGGCATGTAGCGGAGCGTGAAGGCCTCGCCGACCATGCTCTCGGCGCGCTCGCGCAGCGGGCGGACGCCCTGCACCATCTGGTTGCGGAAGCCGCGCTTGAACAGCGCGGTGGCGAGCGTCGCGGTGCTGACCAGCTTCAGCTTGTCGCGGGTCTCGGGGCTCAGGGCCATGGGTTCTTCTTCTCGTCTCGTCGCGGGATCAGTAGATGACGGGCTCGGACACCGGCGCGCCGAAATCGGTGCGCAGGAAGTCGAAGTCGCAGCCTTCGTCGGCCTGCTGGATATGCTTGGTGAAGACCCAGCCATAGCCGCGCTCGAAGCGCGCCGGCGGCGGCACCCAGGCGGCGCGGCGGGCCTCCAGCTCTTCCTCGGAGACGCGCATGTTGATGGTCCGCGCATCGACATCGACATCGATGATGTCGCCGGTCTTCAGCAGCGCCAGCGGCCCGCCGATATAGCTCTCGGGCGCCACATGCAGCACGCAGGCGCCGTAGCTGGTGCCGGACATGCGCGCATCCGACAGGCGCAGCATGTCGCGATGGCCTTCCTTCAGCAGCTTCTTCGGCATCGGCAGCATGCCCCATTCCGGCATGCCCGGCCCGCCCTGCGGCCCGGCATTGCGCAGCACCAGGACATGGTCGGCGGTGACGTCGAGAGTCTCGTCGTCGACCGCCTTCTTCATCGAGGGATAGTCGTCGAAGACCAGCGCCGGGCCGGAATGCTTGAGGAACTTCTGGTCCATGGCGGCGGGCTTGATGACGCAGCCGCTCGGCGCCAGGTTGCCGGTCAGCACCGCCAGCGACCCTTCGCCATAGATCGCCTTGTCCAGCGGCCGGATGACGTCGTCGTTGTAGACCTTGGCGTCGGCGATGTTTTCGCCGAGCGTCTGGCCGGTGACGGTGATGCAGCTGAGATCCAGATGCTCGTGGATCACGCCCATCAGCGCCTTGATGCCGCCGGCGTAGAAAAAATCCTCCATCAGATAGGTGCTGCCCGAGGGGCGCACATTGCCGATGACGGGAACCTTGCGGCTGTAGCGCTCGAAATCCTTCAGGCCGATATCCTGGCCGGCGCGGCGCGCCATGGCGATCAGGTGGATGATCGCATTGGTCGAGCAGCCCATGGCCATGGCGACAGCAATGGCGTTCTCGAAGGCGGCATGGCTCTGGATGCGGGCCGGCGTCAGGTCTTCCCAGACCATCTCCACCACGCGCCGGCCGCTCTCGGAGCACAGGCGGATATGGTTGGCGTCGGCGGCGGGGATCGAGGAGCCGCCGGGCAGGATCATGCCCACGGCTTCCGCGATCGCCGTCATGGTGCTGGCGGTGCCCATGGTCATGCAGGTGCCGTGGCTGCGGGCGATGCCCTTCTCGACGCCCAGCCAGTCCTTGTCGGTGATCTTGCCGGCGCGCAGCTCATCCCAGTATTTCCAGGAATCCGAGCCGGAGCCGAGCACCTTGCCGCCCCAGTTGCCGCGCAGCATCGGCCCGGCCGGCACGAAGATCGCCGGGATGTTCATGCTGGTGGCGCCCAGCAGCAGGCCCGGCGTGGTCTTGTCGCAGCCGCCCATCAGCACGGCGCCGTCGACCGGGTGGCTGCGCAGCAGCTCCTCCGTCTCCATCGCCAGCATGTTGCGGTACATCATGGTGGTCGGCTTGACGAAGCTTTCCGAGACCGAGATCGCCGGCAGCTCCACCGGGAAGCCGCCGGCCATCAGGATGCCGCGCTTCACATCCTCCACCCGCTGCTTGAAGTGGGTGTGGCAGGGGTTCAGGTCGGACCAGGTGTTGATGATGGCGATGACCGGCTTGCCGGTCCATTCCTCGGGCGAGTAGCCCATCTGCATGGCGCGCGAGCGATGGCCGAAGGAGCGCAGGTCGGCGGGGCCGAACCAGCGGGCGGAGCGCAGCTCTTCCGCCGTCTTGCGGGGCGGGGGAACATAGGACATGGGCAGGGTCCTTGGGTCTTGGAGGCTCAGTGCCGGCCCAGCGCGCCGTCGAGGCGGCGCCAGAGGCCGAGGGGATTGCCGTCGCGCAGCGCCTCGGGCAGCAGGGCCGCGGGCAGGTCCTGGTAGCAGACGGGGCGCAGGAAGCGGCTGATGGCCAGCGTGCCGACCGAGGTGCTGCGGCCGTCCGAGGTCGCCGGGAACGGCCCGCCATGCACCATGGCGTGGCAGACCTCGACGCCGGTGGGCCAGCCATTGGCCAGGATGCGGCCGGCGCGGCGCTCGAGCGTCGGCAGCAGGGCGCGGGCGGCCTCGGTGTCGGCGTCGACCAGGTGCAGGGTCGCGGTCAGCTGGCCTTCGAGCTTCTCGGCCAGCGCCTTCATCTCGGCCAGATCCTTGCAGCGCAGGACGAGGCTGCTGGAGCCGAAGACTTCTTCCTGCAGGTGCGGATCGGCCAGGAAATCGGCGGCGCTGGCGCTGAACAGCGCGGCGCTGCCGGTGCAGGCCTTGGCCGGCTGGCCCTCGGCCAGCTTGGTCACGCGGCTGCTGCCGGCCAGCTGGGCGGTGCCGCGCTCATAGGCCTGCAGGATGCCCGGCGTCAGCATGACCTGCGGCGCCGCGGCGGCGACCGCCTCGGAGGCGGCGGCGAGGAAACGTTCCAGCGCGGGCCCTTCGACGGCCAGCACCAGGCCCGGGTTCGTGCAGAACTGGCCGGCACCCATGGTGAGCGAGCCGACGAAGGCCTTGCCCAGCGCCTCGGCCTTTTCCTCCAGCGCCGCCGGCATCAGGAAGACCGGGTTGATGCTGGACATCTCGGCATAGACGGGGATGGGCTCGGCGCGCTCGGCCGCGGTCTTCATCAGCGCTGTGCCGCCGGCGCGGGACCCGGTGAAGCCCACCGCCTTGATGCGCGGATCGGCGACCAGCCCCTGCCCCACCACGGCGCCCGAGCCGAAGAGCAGCGAGAAAACACCCTCGGGCAGGCCGCATTTGGCGACGGCGGATTGCAGCGCGCGGCCGACCAGTTCCGAGGTGCCGGGATGGGCCGAATGCGCCTTGACGATCACCGGGCAGCCGGCGGCCAGCGCCGCGGCCGTGTCGCCGCCGGCCACCGAGAAGGCCAGCGGGAAATTCGAGGCGCCGAAGACCGCGACCGGCCCCAGCGGGATCTGCCGCAGCCGCAGGTCGGCGCGCGGCAGCGGCTGGCGCTGCGGCAGGGCCGGGTCGATGCGGGCCTCCAGCCAGGAGCCCTCGCGCAGCATCGCCGCGAAGAGGCGCAGCTGGCCGACGGTGCGGCCGCGCTCGCCCTCGATGCGGCCGCGCGGCAGGCCGCTCTCGGCGCAGGCGCGCTCCACGAGCTCGTCGCCGATGGCGAGGATCGCCTCGGCGCAGGCCTCGAGGAAGCCCGCGCGGGTCTCGAGGCTGGTCTCGCGATAGGTGTCGAAGGCCGCCCAGGCGAGGGCGCAGGCGCGCTCGACATCGGCCGCCGCGCCGCCGCCGAAGCCGGGCTCCAGCTTCTGGCCGGTGGCCGCCTCGACGGCATGGATGGGGCGGTCGCCGCCGCGAAGCGACGTGGCGCCGATCAGCATTTCGCCGGTGATGGTCATGTTTTCTCGTCCGTTCCTGGCGACGCCAGTCTGCCCACTCGTCAGAGGTCGTACAACCTCCCCTCATCGAACGGCCGGGGTCGCCCCCTCGAGGGCGACCCCGGCCGACAGAATCACTCGATGCGGATCTGGGCCTTGCGCGCCACCTCGCCCCAGCGCGTCGTCTCGGCGGCGACGAAGGTCCGGAAGTCGTCGGGGGTGCTGCCGATGGCGGTGATGCCGAGCTCGCTCAGCCGGGACGCCACCTGCGGGCCCTTCAGCGCCGCGACGGCCTCCTGGTGCAGCCGGGCGATGATCGCCGGCGGCACCGCGGCGGGGGCGAAGAAGCCGTGCCAGGACAGGCTCTCGAAGCCCGGCACGCTGTCGGCGATGGCGGCGATCTCGGGGGCCGCGGCGTTGCGCTCGGTCGAGGTGACGCCGAGGATGCGCAGCTTGCCCTCCTTGTGGAAGGGCAGAACAGAAGAAAGATTGTCGAAGGCCATCGGCACCTCGCCGGTCAGCAGCGCCGTGGTCACCTGGCCGCTGCCGCGATACGGCACGTGCTCGATCGTGGTGCCGGTCATCTGGGCGAAGAGCGAGCCGGCCAGATGCACCGAGGTGCCGACGCCGGAGGTGGCGAAGGCCACCTCGCCGGGCTTCGACTTCAGATAGGCGATCAGCTCCGGGATGGTCTTGGCGGGGAAGTTGTTGGTCACCGCCAGGGCATTGGGCTGCGCCGCCAGCTGGGTGATCGGCGCGAAGTCGCGCTGCACGTTGTAGGGCAGCACCGGATAGATCGACGGGTTGATGGCGTGGCTGCTGATGGTGCCCAGGCAGAAGGTGTAGCCGTCGGGGGTGGCGCGGGCGCAGGCCTCGCTGCCGATATTGCCGCCGGCGCCGGCGCGGTTCTCCACCACCACCGGCTGGCCCAGCGCGCGGCTCATGCCCTGGCCGACCAGGCGGGCGATGGTGTCGGAGGTGCCGGCGGAGAAGGGCACGATCAGCCGGATCGGCTGGTTGGGGTAGGTGGCCTGGGCGGCGGCGCCCCTGGGCAGCAGGGCAGAGAGGCCGGAACCGGCGAGCAGCGCGGCGGCGCCACGGCGGGAGAGGCGAAGCATGCGATGGCTTCCTCGATGGTGCCCCTTCGGAGCACAGGCTTTGCTTGGACGTCGGCGGCACAGGGACCGCCTGGCCGCAAAACTGATATATTAGATTTTTCCCGTCAAGCGGCAGCTTTCCGCCGGCGGCCCCCTTTGCTAAGCATCTGAAACACGATGTCAGACGCCGAAGCCCCCTCTGTCCTGGACCTCGACCGCGCCGCCGTTCCGCGGCCGGAAGACGCCCTGCCCAGCTTCGGCCGCCGCCCCTCCGCCGCCGAATTCGCCTACGAGTCGCTGCGCGAGGCGGTGATCTCGCTGGCGCTGCCGCCGGGTGCTGTGCTGTCGCGGGCGGCGCTGGCGGCGCGTTTCGGCGTCAGCCAGACCCCGGTGCGGGAGGCGATCATCCGGCTGCAGGCCGAGGGGCTGGTGGAGGTGGTGCCGCAATCGGCCACCCGTGTCGCCCGCATCGACCTGGCCAGCGCCCGCGAGGCCAGCTTCCTGCGGCTGGCGCTGGAGCTGGAGATCGTCCGCCGCCTGGCCGCCAGCCCGCGCGACGTGGATTTCGAGGCTGGGCTGCTGCAGGAGCTGGCCCGCATGCGCGCGCGGCTGGCGGCCGGCGACGCGCCCGGCTTCTCGGCCGCCGACGAGGCCTTCCACGCCGCGCTCTATGCCGCCGCCGGGGTGCCGCGGCTGCGTGAGCTGGTGCGCAGCCGCAGCGGCCATCTGGACCGGCTGCGCCGCCTGCACCTGCCGAGCCCCGGCAAGGCCGAGGCCGTGATGCGCCAGCACGAGGCTTTGGCCGAGGCGATCCTGGGCGGCGACCCCGAGGCCGCGGCCGCGCAGCTGCAGCAGCATCTGTCGGGGACTTTTTCAGAGGTCCGACGCATCAGCGAGGCGTTTCCGGAGTTTTTCTGAGGCGTCCCGCGCTGCCAAGGCCGCGCGGCAGCACTGACAGAAAGAAGAAGGGGTCCAGGGGAATTCATTCCCCTGGCCTGCCCCTGCCTTGCCCTCGGACTTCTCTTCCCTCTTGATGTCCGCCCATGAGCGGACAGGGGAAGACGATGAACGGCATGGTGGTCGCAGCCCAACCCGAGGCGGCGGAGGCAGGGGTCGAGGTGTTGCGGCGCGGCGGCAATGCGGTGGATGCCGCGATCGCCTGCGCTTTCAGCCAGGGCGTGGTCGATCCGCAGATGTGCGGCATTGCCGGCTTCGGCGCGATGCAGATCTGCCTGCCGCAGCGGGGCGTGCACACGGTGCTGGAGTTCTTCGGCCGGGCGCCTTTAGCCGCCACGCCGGACATGTGGGAAAAGAAGTTCATCGGCCAGTCGCGCGATGGCTTCGTCTTCCTGCTGGACGACCAGAGCAATGATTGCGGCTATGGCGCCATCGGCGCGCCGGGCAATGTCGCGGGCTATTGCGAGGCGCTGTCGCGCTTCGGCACGCTGCCGCTGGCCGAGGTGATGCGGCCGGCGATCGAGCAGGCGCATCGCGGCGTGCTGGTGCGACCCTATATGCATTACTACTGGGCGCTGGACCATCATGGCGATGGCCAGGTCAATGTCGAGGACAAGCTGCGCTTCAGCGAGACCGGGCGGCAGGTCTATTTCCGCCCCGACGGCCGGATGAAGAAGCCCGGCGAGATCCTGCGCAATCCGGAGATGGCGCGCACGCTGGAGCGGCTGGCCGAAGGTGGCGCCGAGAGCTTCTATCGCGGCGAGCTGGCGCTCCAGATGGTGGCCGACCTGGAGCGCGGCGGCAGCCTGCTGCGCGCCGCGGATTTTGCCGAGTACCGCGTGCGCGAGAAGGCGCCGGTCTGGGGCCGCTATCGCGGGCATCGCATCGCCAGCAACCCGCCGCCGGCGGGTGGCGGCTCGCTGCTGGAGCTGCTGCAGATCCTGGAGAATTTCGACCTGGCCAGCCTGCCGCATAACGGGCCGGAGCATCTGCGCATCCTGGCGGAAGCCATGAAGTGGATGACCATCGACCGGGACGCGCATATGGGCGATCCCGACTTCGTCGATGTGCCGCTGGACCGGCTGCTGTCGGCGGATTACGCGGCAGCGCTGGCAGCGCGCATCCGTTCCGGCGAGAAGGCGCATGTGATCCGCGCGGAAGAACCGAAGGACCCGCCCGACACCACGGTGGTCTGCGTCATCGACAAGGACGGAAATGCGGTGTCGCTGACGCATACGCTGGGGATTCCCTCGGGCGTCATCACGCCGGGGATGGGCTTCATGTATAATGGCTGCATGAGCGGCTTCGACCCACGACCGGGGCGGGCGGCGTCGATCGCGCCGGGCAAGAGCCGCGCCAGCGCCCTGGCGCCGACCATGCTGTTCGAGGGCGACCGGCCCAGCCTGGTGCTGGGCGCGCCGGGTGGCACCTATATCGTGCCGGCCATCGCCCAGGCGCTGATGAATGTCGTCGATTTCGGCATGAGCATGGCCGAGGCCGTGGCGGCGCCGCGCATCGTCGCGCTGAGCGACACCATCGATGTCAGCAACCGCATCCCGCATGGCGTCACCGCGGCGCTGGAGGCGATGGGCTATCCGGTCGCGCGGTCCTACCAGAGCCATGCCTTCGGCGCGGCGCATGGGCTGCTGGTGAAGGACGGCGTCATCACCGGCGGCGCCGACCCGCAGCGCGACGGCATGGCATTGGCGGTTTAGTTTGAGCGGGTGATTCACGTCTGCGGCGAAGCGCGCCGCAGACGATCACGCGCTAGCCAAACTCCATCGCCGAGGCGGCGCGGCGCAGCACCGGGTCGAAGGGGCTGACCTGCGCCGCGATCGCCGCCGCCTCGCGCCGCAACAGAACAGCGATGACGGCGCGGCGCTCGGCGGTCAGGCGGTCGGTGGTGGTGCCGACGCTGATCGCCGCCAGCGCCCGCCCCTGGCGGTCCAGCACCGGCACGCCAAGCCCCGCCATGCCCGGGATCAGCCCGGTGGCGCCGCCGGCATGGCCATCGGCGCGGATCTGCAGCAGCTCGGCCCTGAGCGCCGCCTCGTCCTGCCCGACGAACTGCCGCAGCCGCGGCAGGTTGTGGCGGATGATTTCTTCCTGTTCGGCCTCGGGGAGGAAGGCGAGGATCGCGCTGGCGCCTTGTCCGAGTCCCAGGGGCACGCGCCCGCCGATATCGCCGGTGAAGGAGCGGATCGGCAAGGGCCCGGCGCTGCGGTCGATGCAGACGGCGTCGTAGCCGTTGTGGACCAGCAGGAAGAGCGTCTCGCCCAAGGACGCCGTCAGCCGCAACAGCACCGGCCGCGCGATCTCGCGCAGCCCATGCGGCGTGCCGGCGCGCGCGGCGAGCACGAAGAGGTCGAGCCCCAGCGTGTAGCGCTTGCTGCGCGGGTCATGGCCGACCACGCCTTCCTCGACCAGGCTGCGCAGCATGCGGTGCACGCTCGGCCGCGGCAGGCCGGCGGCTTCCGACAGGGCGGTGAGCCGCAGCCCGCCCGGGCCGCTCTCGCCGATCAGCCGCAGCAGGCCGAAAGCGCGCTGCACCGCACCAGCCGTCTCGCTCACCGCGGCGAGCCCGCGCGGATGTTCCATTTTCCGGGCCAAACCGGCGGCATTGAAAGCCTCCACTTCCGCTCAGCGAAATTCTGAACGCATAGCTCTCATTCACAGAAAATGTGGCTTGCGGAGCGGCCCGGTGCAACGAAATAGTAATCGCCATCCACCGCATTCATCCTTCCAAGGGGGAGTTGCTCGGGCATGGCGCGTTGGCGTGTAGGCGTGGATTCGGGCGGCACCTTCACCGATGTCTGCCTCTTCGACGAGGAAGACGGCCGCGTCGAAGTCTGGAAGGTGTCCTCGACGCCGGATGATCCGTCGCGCGGCATCGCCCAGGGTGTCGAGGAAGGTATGCGCCGCGTGGCGCCCGAGGCCGGCGACAAGCCCGGCGCGCCGGTCGCCTATTTCGGCCATGGCACCACGGTCGCCACCAATGCGCTGATCCAGCATCGCGGCGTTCGCACCGGCCTTGTCACCACCGACGGTTTTCGCGACCTGCTGGAGATCGGGCGCCAAAAACGGCCCGACCTCTACGACATGCAGGCCGACAAGCCGCCGACGCTGGTGCCGCGCGACCTGCGCCAGGAAGTGCCGGAGCGCGTGCGCTACACCGGCGAGATCGACACGCCGCTGGACGAGGCGAAGATGCGCGAGGCCGCGCGCGCGCTGAAGGCCGCCGACGTCAAGGCCATCGCCGTCTCCTTCCTCTACGGCTTCATCCGCCCCGAGCATGAGAAGCGCGCGGTGGAGATCCTGCGCGAGGAGCACCCGGACGCCTTCATCTGCGCCGGCCACGAGATCGCGCCCGAATTCCGCGAATATGAGCGGCTGTCGACCGTCGTGCTGAACGCCTATCTCGGCCCCGTCATGCGCCGCTACATCGAGCGCCTGACGCCGCGGCTGCAGGAGCTGGGCATGACGGCGACGCCGCATCTGACGCAGAGCAATGGCGGCGTCATCGGCTTCGCCGCGGCGGCCGACATGCCGGTGCGCACCGTGCTGTCCGGGCCCTCCACCGGCGTCGTCGGCGCCCAGGCGATCGGCACCCTCGCCGGCTTCGAGGAGCTGATCACCTTCGACATGGGCGGCACCTCCACCGATGTCGCGCTGCTGCAGGGCGGCCAGTGCAAGATGACCTCGGAGGCCGTGGTGCATGGCTATCCGATCAAGGCGCCGATGCTCGACATCCACACCGTCGGCGCCGGCGGCGGCTCGATCGCCTATGTCGATGCCGGTGGCCTTCTGAAGGTCGGCCCGCGCAGCTGCGGCGCCGATCCCGGCCCGGTCTGCTACGCCCGCGGCAACGAGGAGCCCGCCACCACCGACGCGAATGTCGTGTTGCAGACGCTGAACCCGGAATATCTTCTGGGCGGCCGCATGGCCGTGCGCCAGGATCTGGCGCGCGAGGCCATTGGCAGGCTGGCCGAAAAACTCGGCCTCGGCGTGATGGAGACGGCGCAGGGAATCCTGTCGGTCGTGACGGCCAATATGGCCCGCGCCATCCGCGTCATCTCCATCCAGCGCGGGCATGATCCGCGCGACTACACGCTGATGGCCTTCGGCGGCGCCGGCCCCCTGCATGCCGCGCGCCTGGCCAAGGAGCTGGAGATGAAGCGCGTGCTGGTGCCGCGCAACCCCGGCATCCTCTGCGCCATGGGCCTGCTGCTGACCGACCTGCGCGCCGATTTCGCCGCGACCAAGCTGCTGCCGGCGACGGAAGCCTCGGTGATCGAGGTTGCCGCCAGCTTCGCCAGCCTCACCGCCCGCGCCGAAGACTGGTTCGACCAGGAGCATATCGCCGCCGCGGCGCGCCGCCTGACGCGCACCGCCGACATGCGCTATGCCGGGCAGAATTACGAGCTGGCCGTGCCGCTGCCCGATGGCCCGGTAACCGCCGAGACCATGCAGGCGCTGGGCGTCGGATTCGCCGAGCTGCACCGCCAGCGCTACGGTTTCGTGGCCGAGGGCGAGCCGGTGCAGCTGGTCACGCTGCGCCTCGAGGCCACCGGCCTGGTGCGCAAGGCCGAGCTGAAATCCTATCCCGATGCCGGCCCCGACGCCGCCAGCGCCATCATCGGCCAGCGCCAGGTCTGGTTCCCCGAGGCGGGCGATTTCGTGGCCACGCCCATCTACAGCCGCGACGGGCTGCTGCCCGGCAACCGCTTCGCCGGCCCCGCCATCGTCGAGCAGATGGACACCACCACCGTGGTGCCGCCGGGGATGAAGGCGCGCGTCGACGCCTATCTCAACCTGATCCTGGAGGTGACGGCATGAGCTCCGCCCTGCAGCCTTCGAGCGCGCCGGTGCTGGACCCGATCACCGTCGAGGTGATCGGCGCCGCCCTCTCCTCCATCGTCGAGGAAACCGGCGAGGCGCTGATCCGCGCCTCCTACTCGACCAACATCAAGGAGCGGCGCGACTGCTCCACCGCTCTGTTCAACGCCGCCGGCAACACCCTCTGCCAGGCCGAGCACATCCCGATCCATCTCGGCAGCTTCATCGGCATCGTGCCGCATATCATGAAGCTGCACGACGTGGCCGAGATGAAGCCGGGCGACGTCTTCGTCGGCAACGACGCCTATGAAGGCGGCGGCACGCATCTGCCCGACATCGTCCTCGCCGAGCCGATCTTCGTCGACGGTGCCATCGCCGCCTGGACGGTGAACCTGGCGCATCATTCCGACTTCGCCGATCGCGGCCATGCGCATATCTACCAGGAAGGCCTGCGCATCCCGCCGGTGCGCCTCTACCGCGCCGGCGTGCTGCAGAAGGATGTGCAGGACCTCATCCTGCTCAACTGCCAGGTGCCGCGCGAGCGCCTCTCCGACCTGCGCGCGCAGATGGCCGCCAACCGCGTCGGCGTGCAGCGCTTCCAGGCGCTCTGCGCGAAATACGGCACCACCACGGTGCTGGCGGCTGGCGAGGCGCTGCTCGACTACGCCGAACGCAAGATGCGCGCGGGCATCGCCGCAATGCCCGACGGCACCTGGCGGTTCGAGGATGTCTTCGACAACCCCGAGATCACCGTCAACCTGCCGCTCGCCGTCGATGTCACCATAAGCGGCGACAGCATGGCGCTGCATTTCGAATCGCCCGACCAGCTGCGCGCCGGTCTGAACATGACCTACACCGCGCTGCTGGCCACGGCCTACTACGTGGTCAAGTCGGTGGTCGACCCGACCATCCTGCCCAATGCCGGCCTGGCGCGCCCGATCACCGTGACCGCCCGCAGCGGCACCGTGCTGAACTGCGCCCACCCCGCCGCCGTCAACGGCCGCGTGCAGACCTGCCAGCGCGTCTCCGACCTGATCCTCGGCGCGCTCGCGCAGGCCGTGCCCGATCGCGTCACCGCCTGCTCCAACTCCACCTGCACGGTCGCCACCTTCATCGGCCAGCGCAAGGACAACGGCGCCATCTGGGTCTATCTCGAGACCATGGGCGGCGGCGGCGGCGCCCGCGCCTCCAAGGACGGGCTCGACGGCGTGCATGTCCACGTCACCAACACCTCCAACCTCCCCGTCGAGGCGCTGGAGCTCGAATACCCGCTGACCCTGCTGCGCTACGAGCTGGTGGAAGAATCCGGCGGCGTCGGCGAGTTCCGCGGCGGCATGGGCCTGCGCCGCGTCTACCGCGCCGACGAGGATTGCCGCGTGCGCGTCGACGTCTCCCGCTTGCGCTCGCAAAGCTGGGGCCTGCTCGGCGGTGGCCCGGGTGGCCACGGCCATGTCGAATGCGGCCCTGGCGTCACCTTCGATCGCGACAACGCGGTGCTGAAGGCGGGACAATGGTTCGCCGTCGTCTCGCCCGGCGCCGGTGGCTATGGGCCGCCGGAGAAGCGTGATCCGAAGGCGATTCAGCGGGATCTCGCCGAAGGCGTCATCGGCGAAGCGACCGCAAAAAACACGTACAAAGCATAGACAAGACTGGGGGAAGGAATTCCCCCAGACCCCCATCTTCTTTTCGACTTACAAGAAAAAAAGCAGCGGGCCACCAAGCAGGCTCGCGCGGTTGCAGGGCATCTTCAACGCTGGAGCAGGAGAGTTCGCGATGGCCACCCTCCCCACCACCCGCCGCGCCGTTATGGCTGGTGCGGCGCTGCTGCCCTTCCTGCGCATGCCGCAGGCCCGCGCGAAGACGCCGGGGGTGCTGACCTTCGGCCTCTCCAGCTACCCGCCCACCATCCAGCCCTGGGCCAACAGCGGCACCGCCGCCGCGACCATCAAGCTGATGATCTATCGCGGCCTCACCTCCTACGGCGCCGACGGCAAGCTGCAGCCCGAGCTGGCGGAATCCTGGACCCGCGAGACCGACACCAGCTGGGTCTTCAAGCTGCGCGACGCGAAGTTCCAGAACGGCGAGAAGGTCACCTCCGCCGATGTGAAGTGGACCTTCGAGCAGATCGCCGGCGAACGCTCCACCGCCTATTTCCGTGCCGAGGTGCAAGGCTTCGAGCGCGTCGAGACGCCCGATGACCTGACCGTGCGCATCGTCACCAAGCAGCCCGTGGTGACCCTGCCGGTCTGGATGGCCAGCTACCACCTGCCGATCATCTCGCGCAATTCGCCGCGCGGCCAGTTCGTCGGCGCCGGCCCCTTCGTGCTGAAGGGCCAGGAACGCGGCGTCTCCCTCGACCTCGAGCCTTTCGAGGGCTACTACAAGCCCGGCCTGCCCAAGCTGCGCGGCATCCGCGTCGTCGCCTATGCCGACGAGAACCTGCGCACCGCGGCGCTGCAATCCGGCGATGTCGACCTGATCGAATACGTCCCCTGGCAGGCGATGGACGCCATCACCGCCAACCCCGAGCTCTCGCTCGACGCGGTCGACGGCGCCTTCATGTTCCTCGTCTTCAACGGCAGCAAGCCACCCTTCAACGACGCCCGCGTCCGCAAGGCCGTCGCCCACGCCATCAACCGCGACGACCTGGTCAAGGCCGCCTTCTTTGGCCGCGGCTCCGGCCTCGCCCATCTGCCCATCCCGGAATCCAGCGCCTTCTACAACGCCGACTTCAAGAACGCCTGGAACTACGACCCGGCGCTGGCGAAGAAGCTGCTGGCCGAGGCCGGCCATGGTGGCGGCATCAACTGCTCGCTGCTCTCGACGGCGCAGTATGGCATGCACAAGGACACCGCCGAGGTCGTGCAGCAGCACCTCGCCGCCGTCGGCATCAATGTTACGCTGAACCTGCCGGACTGGGCCACCCGCGTCGCCGTCGGCAACCGCGGCCAGTACGACATGGCCGTCATGGGCACCGCCGCCGACAGCAACGATCCCGACGGCCTCGCCAGCTTCATCGACGGCGCGCTGTCGCCCTCCTATGTCCGCAGCTTCGGCCTGAAGACCGAGCGCATCACCCAGCTTCTCGCCGCAGGCCGCGCCGAGTTCGACGAGGCCAAGCGCCGCGCCATCTATCGCGAGATGGAGCAGGTCGCCATCACCGAGGCGCCGATGGTCGGCCTCACCTGGCGCAGCCAGGGCTATGCCATGCGCAAGGCGGTCACCGGCTTCCGCAACCTGCCCGGCGCGCTGACCTTCTATTCCGGCCTGACCTTCGAGACCGCCGCGGTCGGCTGAGGGCATGCTGGCCTTCGCCGCCCGCCGTCTCGCCGTCTCGCTCGCCCTGGTCTGGGTGGTGGCGACGCTGGTCTTCCTGGTGATCCACATGATCCCGGGAGACCCGGCAGAGCTGCTCCTGGCCCAGGGCGGCGTCGCGCCCGATCCAGGCCTGGTCGCCGATCTTCGCGAACGCCTCGGCCTCGACCGCCCGCTGCTGGAGCAATACGCATCCTACATGGGCGGATTGCTGCAGGGCGATTTCGGCCTCTCCTTGCAGGACGAGCACGCGGTCGCCGACGAGATCGCGCTGCGCCTGCCCCGAACCCTGGAGCTCGTCGTCACCGCCGGTTTTCTGTCCGTCCTGATCGGCCTGCCGGCGGGCGTGCTCGCCGCGCTGCGCGCCGGACAGCTGACCGACCGCATCCTCTCCAGCATCGCAGCCCTCGCGCTCTCCATCCCGGTCTTCGTCATCGGCACCCTCGCCGTGCTGCTGCTGGCGCAGAAACTCCGGCTCGTCTCGGCCGGCGGCTATGTCCCCTTCGCCACCGATCCGCTGCGCCACATCGGATTGCTGCTGATGCCGGCAGGCACCATCGCCTTCGGCCTCGCCGCGGTCGTGCTGCGCGTCACCCGTGGCGCCGTGCTGGAAGTGCTGGAGCGCGAGCATGTCCGCGCCGCCCGCGCCCGCGGCCTCGCCGCCGGCGCCATCATCCGCCGCCACGTGCTGCGCAACTCGCTGACGCCCGTCGTCACCGTGGTCGCGCTGCATCTCGGCGCGCTGCTCGGCGGCACCGTGCTGGTGGAATTCGTCTTCAACTGGCCCGGCCTCTCGGGCTATCTCGTCCGCTCGGTCGAGGCGCGCGACTATCCGGAAGTGATGGGCATCGTCCTCGTCGTCTCCGCGCTCTTCGTGCTGCTGAACTTCCTGGTCGATATGCTCTACGCCGTCATCGACCCCCGCGTGAGGCAGGGCTGATGCGCGGCCGCTCGCTCCGCCGCCTGGCCCTGCCCGGCACGTTGCTCGCGCTCATCCTGCTGCTGGCCCTCGTCGCGCCGCTGCTGCCGCTGACCGACCCGGTGCGCCAGAACATCGCCGGCCGCCTGGCCACGCCTTCCGCCGGCTATTGGCTGGGACAGGATGAATACGGCCGCGACGTGCTGTCGCGCATCCTCTGGGGCGCGCGCGTCTCGCTCACCGTGGCGCTCGCCGCCTCGGTCATCGCCGCCATCGCCGGCACGCTGCTCGGCATCCTCGGCGGCTATTTCCGCGGCGTCGTCGAGCTGGTCACGGTTCGCCTGGCCGAGGTCGTGCTCTGCTTCCCGCCGATGCTGCTGGCGCTGCTGGTCGTCACCCTGCTCGGCCCCGGCGCCGGCACGCTGGTCGTCTCGCTCGGCATCCTCTTCGCCCCTGCCTTCGCGCGGCTCGCCTATGCCGAGACGCTGTCGGCCCGCGCCCTCGACTATGTCACGGCGCAGGAGGCGCTGGGCGCGCGCCCCAGCCGCATCCTGCTGCGCACCCTGCTGCCCAACATCGCGCCGCCGCTGATCGTGCAATTCTCGCTGACCGTCGCCTCCGCCATGGTGCTGGAAAGCGGACTTTCGTTTCTCGGCCTCGGCGTGGTGCCGCCCTCGCCCTCCTGGGGGCTGATGATCCGCGGCGCGCGCGCCACCATGGAACAGGCGCCGCTGCTGCTGTTCTGGCCCTGCCTGGCGCTGGCCGGCACGGTGCTGGTGCTGAACCTGTTCTGCGACCGGCTGCGCGACGCGCTGGACCCGCGCTCCGGCGGCGGCGGCCCCGCCGGCTTCCTGCGCCGCGCCGCCGCCCTGCCCGGCCCCGCGGCGCGCCCGGACGTGGCGCCCGGCCTGCTGCGCATCCGCGGGTTGACGCTGGAAATCGACGGCCCGCGCGGCCCTGTCGCCGTGGTGCGCGATGTCGGCTTCACCCTCGCGCCCGGCGAGACCCTGGCGCTGGTCGGCGAAAGCGGCAGCGGCAAGACGCTGACCGGCCTCGCGGTGATGGGCCTGCTGCCCGGCGCCGTGCGCGTCGCGTCGGGCGAAATCCTCTACACCGGCCGCGACGGCGCGACCCGCGACCTGCTGCGGCTGCCGGAAGCCGCGCTGCGCGCCCTTCGCGGTCGCGACCTCTGCATGGTCTTCCAGGACCCCTCCAGCAGCCTGAACCCTTTGCTGCGCATCGGCAGCCAGGTGGCCGAGGCCCTGCCGCGCGGCCCCGGCCGCATGGCGCGCGTGATCGAGCTGTTCCGCCAGGTCGGCCTGCCCGACCCCGAGGGCCGTGCCCGCGCCTGGCCGCATGCGCTCTCCGGTGGCCAGCGCCAGCGCGTGATGATCGCCGCCGCCATCGCCAACCACCCGCGGCTGCTGCTGGCCGACGAGCCGACCACCGCCCTCGACGTCACCGTCCAGGCGCAGATTCTCGAGCTGCTGGCAGAGCTGAAGCGCAGCGAGCAGGGCATGGGCATGGTCTTCGTCACCCACAACCTGGCCGTCGTCGCGCAGATCGCCGACCGTGTCGCGGTGATGTATGCCGGCGAGGTGGTGGAGGAAGGCCCGGTCGCAGAGATCTTCGCCGCCCCCCGCCACCCCTATACCGCCGCGCTGATCGCGGCGACGCCGGAGGGCGAGGCCGAGCGCCTCTCTGCCATACCAGGGGCGGTGCCGCAGGCCTGGGCCATGCCCGCCGGCTGCCGCTTCGCCCCCCGTTGCAGCGAGGCCCGCCCCGCCTGCGCCCAGACCGCGCCGCCGCTGCAGCCCATCGCCCCCGGCCGCACCACGCGCTGCCTGCGCTGGAAGGAGCTGGCATGAACGCGCTCTCCCCCCAGCCACCGCTGCTGCGCGGCGAGAACCTCTCGCGCGCCTTCGGCAATGCCGGCTGGTTCGGCCGCGGCCGGCCGATCCTGGCGGTGCGTGGCGTCGACCTGCAGCTCGCCCGCGGCGAGGCGCTGGGCGTCGTCGGCGAATCCGGCTGCGGCAAGTCGACCCTGGGCCGGATGCTGCTGAATCTGCTTCCCCCCAGCAGCGGCAAGGTGATTTTCGAAGGCGAGGCGCTGGACACCCTGCCCGCCGTCCGCCTGCGCGCGCTGCGCCGCCGCATGCAGATGGTCTTCCAGGACCCCTATGGCAGCCTCGATCCGCGGCGCAGCGTCGGCGCGCAGATCGCCGACGGGCTGCTGATCCACCGCATGGCCGATGCCGCCGGCGCCGCCGCCCGCGTCACCGAACTGCTGCGCCAGGTCGGGCTGGAGCCCGCGCATGCCGCGCGGCTGCCGCATGAATTCTCCGGCGGCCAGCGCCAGCGCATCGCCATCGCCCGCGCGCTGGCGACGCGCCCCGACTTCATCGTCGCCGACGAGCCTGTTTCCGCGCTCGATGTGTCGATCCAGGCGCAGATCGTCAACCTGCTGGCCGACCTGCGCAGCGAGCTCGGCCTGGCGCTGCTGTTAATCAGCCACGACCTGCATGTGGTGCGGCATCTCTGCGACCGCGTCATGGTCATGTATCTCGGCCGCGTCGTCGAGCAGGGCAGCGCCGCCGCGATCTTCGCCGCGCCCGCGCATCCCTATACCCGCGCGCTGCTGGCGGCGACGCCGTCGATGCGCCACCCGGTGACCGCGGCGCCCTTGCCGGGCGAGGTGCCCAGCGTCGCCAACCCGCCTTCCGGCTGCCCTTTCCGAACGCGCTGTCCCGCGGCAGAATCCCGCTGCGCCGAGGCCATGCCTCCGCTCGAGGCGCATCCCCGCGACGCGTCGCGCCAGCTGGCCTGCTGGCGCGCCGCCGAGCTCGCCTGACCCAAGGATTTTTCGCGACCATGCTGAACCCCGAAGGCCGCGTCGTCATGCTCTCCGGCGCCAGCCGCGGCATCGGCCGCGCGGTGCTGGAGCGCCTGCTGGCCGCCGGCTGCAGCGTCAGCGCCGGCGTGCGCGACCTGGCCCGCCTGCCACAGCACCCCAACCTGACCCACGCCCGCTACGACGCCGAGAAGCCCGGCAGCGCCGAGGCCTGGGTCGAGGCCACGGTCCAGAAGCACGGCCGCATCGACGCGCTGGTCAATGCCGCCGGCATCAATCCGCGCGGCACGCTGTTCGATGCCGACGAGGCCGTCTTCGACACCAGCTGGACGGTCAATGCCAAGGGCCCGATGCGCGCCATCCGCGCCGCCTGGCCGCATCTGGTCGCCTCCGGCACCGGGCGCGTGGTCAATATCGCCTCCCTCTCCGGCAAGCGCGTCAAGAACGACAACCTTGCTTACGCCATGAGCAAGTTCGCCGTCATGGCGCTGACCCAGGAGGTGCGTCGCGCCGGCTGGGACAGCGGCATCCGCGCCACCGCGCTCTGCCCCGGCTTCGTCGACACCGACATGACCGCGCATGTCACCAAGACGCCGCGCAGCGCCATGTCGCGCCCCGACGATGTCGCCGCCCTGGTCGAGACCGTGCTGCACCTGTCCAACAACGCCACCGTCGCCGAGCTGCTGGTCAATTGCCGGCATGAGGAGCTGGTGTGAAGCTACACCGGCTGCGCGACGCTGCCCGTCCCGCCATCGCGCTGCAGCTCGATGGCCAGGGCATCGTCGCGCAGCAGGGCGACACGCTGCTGACCGCGCTGCTGGCTGGCGGCGCCGGGCATCTGCGCCGCAGCGATTTCGGCGACGAGTCGCGGGCCGGCTTCTGCCTGATGGGCGCCTGCCAGGATTGCTGGGTGACGGTCGAGGGCCTCGGCCGCGTCCGTGCCTGCGCCACCCCGGCCGGCCCCGGCATGGTGGTGCATCGCGGATGAAGGTGGCCGTCATCGGCGCCGGCCCCGCCGGCACCCGCGCCGTCGAAACCCTTTTGGCGCACGGCATCTCTCCGGTCTGGCTGGAGGAATCCGCCGATGGTGGCGGCCGCATCTACCAGCGCCCGCCGGCGCCGCTGGCCCGCGACCATCGCACCCTCTATGGCTTCGAGGCGAAGCGCGCCGCCGCCCTGCATTCAGCCTTCGACGCTGCCCGGTCCCGCGCCGATTGGCGGCCGCAGACCCTGGTCTGGCATATCCGCCCCAGCACCCGGCAGCTGCACACGGTCAGCCAGGGCCAGCAGGCCGTGGTCGACTACCATGCCGCCATCCTCTGCACCGGCGCCATGGACCGGGTCATCCCGATCCCCGGCTGGACCCACCCCGGCGTCACCAGCCTGGGCGCGGCGCAGATCGCGCTGAAATCCCAGGGCTGCGCCATCGGCCAGCGCCCGGTTTTCCTCGGCAGCGGGCCGCTGCTCTGGCTGGTGGCCTACCAATATGCCAAGGCGGGGGCGCCGCCGGCCGCGGTGCTGGACACCACCCCCTTCGCCACCAAGCTCGCCGCCACCCCCGGACTGCTGCGCGGCGGCGCCACCTTTGCCAAGGGGCTTTTCTACATCACCTGGCTGCGGGCGCATGGCATTCCGATTGCCGAGGGGGTTTCTCCGATCGCCATCGACGGCGCGGAGGACGGCGTCACCGCGCTGCGCTGGCGCGATGCCGCCGGCCGCGAGCACCGCACCGAATGCGACGCGCTGGGCCTCGGCTGGGGGCTGCGGCCGGAGGCGCAGCTGGCCGATCTCGCCGGCATTCCCTTTCGCTTCGATGCCGTGCAGCACAATTGGATTCCCGAACGCGACCTGGCCGGCCGCACGCCGGTCGCGCATCACTACCTCGCCGGCGATGGCGCCGGCATCGGCGGCGCCGAGATGGCGGAGCTCGCCGGGCGCCGCGCGGCGCTAGCCGTGCTGCAGAATGCCAGAACGCCCATCGACACCGCCGCCGCGGCGGCCCTCGACCGCAAGCTCGCGGCGGGCCAGAAGTTCCGCGTGGCGCTGGAACGCGCCTTCCCCTTCCCGGCCAAGCTCGCGGCATCGCTGCCGGACGACACCATCCTCTGCCGCTGCGAAGGCCTGCGCGCCGCCGATATCCGCGCCACCGCCATGGTGGACTACCATGCCGGCGTCGCGCCCGAGCTGAACCGCGCCAAGGCCTTCAGCCGCGCCGGGATGGGCCGCTGCCAGGGCCGGCTCTGCGGCGCCGCCACGGCCGAGGTGCTGGCGGCCGCCCTCGGCCAGCCCGTCGAGGCCATCGGCCGGCTGCGCGGCCAGCCGCCGGTCAAGCCGATCCCGATCGCCGCGGCATGAGCACTCCCGTGGAAACGGCCGAGGTGATCATCCTGGGCGGCGGCGGCGCTGGCTGCTCCACGGCGCTGCACCTGGCGCAGCGCGGGGTGCGGGCGGTGCTGCTGGAACGCGGGCTGGTCGGCGGCCAGGCCAGCGGGGTGAATTACGGCGGGGTGCGCCAGCAGGGCCGCAACCCGGCGGAGCTGCCCATCGCCCGCCGCTCGCGCGAGATCTGGGGGCGCCTGCCCGAGATCATTGGCACCGACGCGGAATTCTCCGAAACCGGCCATCTGAAGCTGGCGCGCAACGAGGCCGAGGAAGCCGATCTGATCGCCTATCTCGACACGGCGCGGCAGCATGGCCTGCCGCTGCGCATGGTCGGGCGCAACGCCATCCATCGCGACTATCCCTGGCTGGGGCCCTCGGTGCTGGCCGGGTCCTTCGCGCCCGAGGATGGCTCGGCCAATCCTCGCTTGCTGGTCCCCGCCATCGCCAAGGCGGCGCGGGCCGCCGGTGCCGTCATCCACGAGCAGACACGCGTCACGGGATACTACCATGGCGCTGGGCGTTTCGAGCTGACCGCGGAGGATGGCCGCCGCTTCGCCGCCCCCGTGCTGGTGAATACCGGTGGCTATTGGGGCGGCGCGGTGGCCGCTGCCTTTGGCGAGGCCGTGCCGATCCAGCCGCTCAACCCCAACATGGCGGTCACCGAGCCGATCCGCTATTTCATCGAGCCCAATCTCGGGGTGGTCGGCGGCAATGTCTATCTGCGGCAAATTCCGCGCGGCAATGTCATCCTTGGCGGTGGGCATGGCGAGAGCGAGGCCGATCCGGCCAATGGCCGCCCCTGGTCGCGGCCGCTGGCGGAGGTGACGCTGGAGACCTTGCGGCATGCCGTCCGCCTGGTGCCCGCGCTCGCCGGCGTGCAGCTGATCCGCAGTTGGAGCGGCATCGATGGCCAGATGCCCGACCGCATTCCGGTGATCGGGCCCAGCCGCACCACCCCCGGCCTGTTCCACGCCTTCGGCTTTTCCGGCCATGGCTTCCAGCTCGGCCCGGCGATCGGCGCGATCCTCGCCGAGCTGGTCACCGAAGGCCGCAGCACGACGCCGATCGACGCCTTCCGCATCGACCGTTTCCCGGTCGCCGCCGCCACCGCTTCCTGATGGAGCTACCGCCTATGCTGACCACGCTTCGCCCCGGCGTCTTCGTCCGCCGCGACCCCGAGGGCGCTGCCGCCCCCGTCATCTTCGACATCCCGCGCAGCGGCGCCGAATATCCGCGCGACTTCCGCAGCATCGCCTGCCTGACCGACCTGCAGCGCTCGATCTCGATGTATGTCGAGGAATGCTATGCCGACGTGCCCAAGGCGGGCGCGACCTGGCTCTATGCGAGCTTCCCCAATGCCTATATCGACCCCAACCGCCACGCGCTGGACATCGACCCGGCGGCGCTGGACGGCGAATGGCCGGAGGCGCTGAAGCCCTCGCCCAAGACCAGCGCCGGCATCGGGCTGATCCCCATGGTCTGCGCCGGCACCAAGCCGCTGTATGACGGCAAGCTCAGCCTCGCCGATGTGCGCAACCGGTTGGACAACTACTACCTGCCATACCACGGCGAGCTGGCGCGGCTACTGCAGGCGGCGCGGGAGAAGCACGGCGTCGCCTATCACCTGTCCTGCCATTCGATGCCGGCCATCGCCGCCACCGGGCCGGATGCCGGGCAGCAGCGGTCGGATTTCGACCTTGGCGACCGCAACGGCACCACCTGCGCGCCCGAGCTCGTCGAGGTGGTGGAGAAGACGCTGGCCGGCTTCGGCTACAAGGTCACCCGCAACACGCATTTCATCGGCGCCGAATGCGTCCGCCAGCATGGCAATCCGGCGGGCGGCATCCACAGCCTGCAGATCGAGATGAATCGCGGCCTCTACATGGACGAGACGGCGCGCACCCGCGGGCCGAAGCTCGGCCAGGTGCGCGACCACCTCACCGCCGTGGCCCAGGCTGTCGCCGACTTCGCGGCCCAGGGCTGAAGGAAATCAGCTGGGCCCGTCCTGCTTCGGGTCCAGGCTGATCCAGTAGGTTCCCTCGAAGGGCACCGCCGCGAAGCGCTGGTTGATTTCCTGCAGCGTCGCGGCGGGGTCTAGCTCGGGGAAGAGCGCGGGCCAGGTCCAGCGCGCCATGGCCTCGGCGGCCAGGATGCCGATGGCGGTGCCGGCGAAGTAATTCCACAGCCCATGCACGCGGCCGGATTTCACCGCCTCCAGCGCCGCCATCTCGCGCGTCGCGGCGACGGCGGCCAGGCTTTGCCGGGCGCGGTCGGGGCTGACGCCGCTGCCCAGCAGCAGGCCGAGCTCGTCGCTCGGGCGGTGCATGCCGGTGCCGACGACGATCCGCGGCTGCAGCGACATCAGCACCTCGAGGCCGATGGCGCCGCCCTGGGCCTCGCCCAGCACCTGCGCCGTCGGATTGGCCAGCTGCAGCAGCGCCAGCACATCGCCGCCGCCGCCCTGCCCCGCCACCCAGCAGCAGGGCCAGCGGCCGGGGAAGGCGGTCAGCAGCGTCGGCGGGCCGTTGCGGCCACCCGGCGCGGGGGGCGCCGGCAGGCGGTCGCGGATGCGCGCCAGATGGGTTTCATGCAAGGCGATGAATGCCTCGGCCTGGGTCTCGCGCTCCAGCACCTGGCCGAGCAGGCGCAGGCTGGGCGCGGTGTTGCGCAACGGCTGGCGGAACAGGTCGATGAAGATCGTCGGGATGCCGGCCGAGGCCAGGCGCTCGACCGCCTGCATGGTCTCGGCCGAGCCCTCCTGCCAGGCGCCCAGAATCACCAGATCCGGTGTCAGCGACAGCGTCCGTTCCAAGGGCAGCGCCTGGCCGACGGTGGTGGTGACCTCGGGCAGGCGGTCCAGCGCCGGGAAGGCGCGGCGCCATGCGGCGTCGATCACCGGGTCCAGCCGGCGCAGGTCGCCGCCGGTGCCGACCAGCAGCGAGACCGGGTCGGGATGCAGCAGGCCCAGCGTCAGCAGGTACATGCCCTCGCCCAGCAGGATGCGGCGCGGCGGGCGCGGCAGCGTCACCTGGCGGCCCAGCAGGTCGGTCACGCGCCGCGGCCAGGTCTCGGCCCGGGCGGCGGTGGCCGCGAGCAGCAGCGGGGCAGCCAGCAGCGATCGGCGGTTGAACGGCATGGTCGGGTGGGATCCTGGCGATGAGCGGTCAGAAACCGGGCAGCGGCGCGACCAAGCGGAGGGGTGGAACTGGCAGACTAGTCGGTCAGTGGCGGTTTCTCCAGGGCAGCGGCCTCGCTTGGCAAGGGGGGCCCGGCGGTGGCAGGCTGACCGCCCACAGCGAAAGGCTGCCCGTGCCATGCCCTTGCCCGCCGCGCTGCAGAACCGCCTGGTCATCCCCGCCGTGGCCGCGCCGATGTTCCTGGTCTCCGGCCCCGACCTGGTGGTGGAGACCTGCACGTCGGGCGTGCTGGGCACCTTCCCGACGCTGAACCAGCGTTCGACGGAAGGCTATGTCGAGTGGCTGGACGAGATTTCGTCGCGGCTGGCGGCGGCGCCGGGGGCGGCGCCCTTCGGCGTCAACCTGATCGTCCATCGCAGCAACAAGCGGCTGGAGGCTGATCTCGCCGCCACCGTGGCGCATCGGGTGCCGCTGGTCATCACCTCGCTGGGCGCGGTGAAGGCGGTGGTGGAGGCGGTGCATGGCTATGGCGGGCTGGTGTTCCACGACGTCATCAACTTGCGCCATGCCGCGAAGGCGGCGGAGGCCGGGGTGGATGGGCTGATCGCGGTTTGCAACGGCGCCGGCGGGCATGCGGGGCTGCTGAACCCCTTCGCCTTCCTCACCGAGCTGCGCAGCATCTTTTCCGGCACGCTGCTGCTGGCGGGATCGATCGGCAATGGGCGGCAGATCGCCGCGGCGCAGCTGATGGGGGCGGACCTGGCCTATCTGGGCACGCGCTTCGTCGCCACCGCCGAGAGCATGGCGCCGCCGGAATACAAGCAGATGGTGCTGGACTCCGTCGCCAAGGACATCGTCTACACGGCGGCGATCAGCGGGGTGAAGGCGAATTTCCTGCGCGCCTCGATCGCGGCGGCCGGGCTGGATCCGGACAAGCTGGACGAGACGATGCGCATGAATATCTCGGACCATGAGAAGCGGGCCTGGAAGAACATCTGGTCCGCGGGGCATGGGGTGGGCAGCATCGAGGATGTGCCCAGCGCTGCGGCCTTGTGCGCCCGCCTGATCGCCGAATATCGCGCCGTGGCGCCGCGTTCGTTGCTGGCCGACGCAGCAGAGTAGAAGAGCAGGCCAGGGGGAATGAATTCCCCCTGGACCCCCATCTTCTTTCTGCGGTGACTGCCGTGTCCACGTGAAGACGGTCGGTGAAACGGCCAAGCCTGAGCGCGACCTGTGAGCTGGCGCTGATTTTATGAGAACGGCGTCCCACCGTGATGCCCTGACGACGGTGCCAGCTTGGCGCCGGTTTTCGAACGGCCGGTCATCAGAAAAAAGAAGGGGGTTTGGGGGAATTCATTCCCCCAACCTACCCCTGAATTCTTCCCCTTCACTTCGTCCCGTACAGCCGATCCCCCGCATCCCCCAGCCCCGGCCGGATATAGGCGTGGTCGTCGAGCTCCCGGTCGATGCTGCAGGTGAAGACGGGCACGTCCGGGTGGGCCTCGGTCAGCACGTCGAGGCCAACGGGTGCCGCGAGCAGGCAGGCGAAGCGCAGCTGGTCGGCGCCGGCCTGCTTCAGGCGGGAGAGGGCCGCGGCGGCGGAGTGGCCGGTGGCCAGCATGGGGTCGACGACGATGACCAGGCGGTCGGCGATGTCGTCGGGCAGCTTCAGGTAGTATTCCACCGGCACCAGGGTCGCCGGGTCGCGGTAGAGGCCGATATGGCCGACGCGGGCGGAGGGGACGAGGTCGAGCATGCCCTCCATGATGCCGTCGCCGGCGCGCAGGATGGAGACGATGCAAAGCTTCTTGCCGGCCAGGATCGGCGCCTGCATGGGCTCCAGCGGGGTCTCGATGGCGGTGGTCGCCAGCGGCAGGTCGCGGGTCAGCTCATAGGCCATCAGCAGGCTGATCTCGCGCGCCAGGCGGCGGAACTCGCCGGTCGAGGTCTGCTTCTGCCGCATCAGCGTCAGCTTGTGCTGCACCAGCGGGTGCTGGATGACGGTGACGGCGCGCGGGGCGTCGGGCATGGGCGTTCAAGCTTTCAGGGTCAGAAGACGGTGCCGTCGCTGGCGACGGTCAGGGGTGGGGCGCCGTCGGGGCGCAGTTCGCGGGCGATGCGGCGGCCGGCGGCCCAACTGCCGCCTTCCAGCACGCGGGCCAGCGGCAGGGCGGCGGCGTCGAGGCCGAGGCGGTCGCGCACAGCCTGCGCCAGGCGGTCGAGCAGCGCCACGGTCAGGGCGCGCCATTCGACGATGGCCGGGTGGTCGACGGGCAGGCTTTGCCGCGACAGCGACGGGTCGCGCAAGGCCAGGACGCCCAGATCGAGGAAGAGGCCGCCATTGCGGTATTCGGGCAGGCCGGTGAGGGCGTCCAGCGCCAGGACGGGGATGCCGGCATCCTCCAGCACCTCGGCCAGGGAATAGCTCATCCATTGCGACAGCTTGTGGAAGGGGACCAGGCCCTCGCCCGGGCCGCCGGGGGCGGCGAGCGGGTGGTGCCAGACGTCGCCGAGATTCTCGCCGTGCAGGGTCAGGCGGCGCGGCCAGACCGGGGCCAGGGCCTCGAGCAGCAGGGCCAGGATGTTCTCGGCCGGCAAGCCGCGCGGGCGGGCGTCGGCGGCGAGGATGTCGAAGAGGCCGCCGGGGCGAGGGGTCTCGGCGCCGAAGAATTCGGGGGCGGCACGCAGCGCCGCGCCGAGGTTGCGCATCAGCGCCGCGCGGCCTTCGAGGCCGGCGAGCGGGTTGCTGCGCTCGGCATGCTGGAAGGCGTGGCCGAGGCGGGCGGCGTCGAGGGATTCCAGCGCCTCGGCATCGACACGCAGCGGGTCGTCGGGGTCGGCGGAGAAGAGGCCATTGGAAAAGGCTTCCAGGCTGGCGACGCCGAGGCCTTCGGAACGCGCCAGCACCTCGCCGCGCGTGTCGCAATAGCGCCAGCGCGGGCCGGCGCCGGCATCGAGCAGGACCGCGACGATTGCGAGGTCAAAGCGGCGGCGGGCGATGTCGGCCGGCTGCTCGCCGGCGAGGGTCGCGGCGATGCGGCCCCAGCGGTCGATGCCGCCGGCGGCGAAGTGGCGCCAGCGCGCGTGGTAGGGGATGCGCAGGTCCGGGTAGTTCTGTCGGATGGTGTCGACGACATAGTCGGCCGTCGCATCCATGCATTCCAGGTGCAGGGAGAAATGCGGCAGGGCGCCCTGCTCGGCGAGCGCCAGCAGCGCGTGGCAGCGGCTGCGGATGCAGGCGGGCTGGCGCAGCAGGGCGACGGTCGGGTGGCTGCGCGTCGTCAGGCTCACAGGGCGCGGCCCTTCACAATGGCGAGCTCGGCCGCGTCGGGGACATGTTCGGAGAAATAGCCGGCGGCCTTCTTGGCATCCATCTCGACCTGGGCGTCGGGCGGGATCAGGCCTTCGGGGATGGCGACGCGGTCGAGCACGGTGATGCCGCTCTGCACGATGGGGGCGAATTTCATGTTGCTCATGGAGACCAGGCGGTCGATGCGGGTGATGCCGAGCCAGTGCAGCACGTCAGGCATCAGCTCCTGGAAGCGCATGTCCTGGACGCCGGCGACGCATTCGGTGCGGGCGAAATAGGCCTCGGCGCGGTCGCCGCCTTCCTGGCGTTTCCGCGCGTTGTAGACGAGGAACTTGGTCACCTCGCCGAGCGCGCGGCCTTCCTTGCGGTTGTAGACGATGACGCCGACGCCGCCTTCCTGGGCCATGCCGATGCAGGCCTCGATGCCATGCGCGAGGTAGGGCCGGCAGGTGCAGATGTCGGAGCCGAAGACGTCGGAGCCGTTGCATTCGTCATGGATGCGGCAGGCGATGCGGGTTTCTTCCCGTCCCAGCTTCGCGGTGTCGCCGAAGAGATAGACGGTCATGCCGCCGATCGGGGGCAGGAAGACCTGCAGGTCGGGGCGCGTCACCAGCTCGGGGAACATGCCGCCGGTCTGCTCGAAGAGATGGCGGCGCAGCTCGGTCTCGGTGATGCCGAAGCGGGCGGCGACGCCGGGGATGAACCAGACGGGCTCGATGGCGATCTTGGTGACGCGGGCATCGCCGTTGGGCAGCAGCACCTCGCCATCGGGCTGCAACCGGCCGTCGCGCATTGCCGCGGTCAGCTCGGGCATGTTGATCTGGGCGCGGGTCACCGCGATGCTCGGCCGGATATCGAGGCCAGCGCCGGCGAAGAGCTCCGGCGCCAGGTGGCCGAAGGGGTCGATCGAGACGATCTTTTCCGGATCGCCCCAGGCGGGGAAAGGGCCGATCGGGCTGGCCGGGCGGGTGTTGTGGAAATCGGGGCGGTGGTCGGCCTTGAGCTGGCCGGCGGCGACGGCCAGGGCGCGGTACAGCGCATAGGCGCCGGAATGGGTGCCGATGGCGTTGCGAACCGTCGGGTCCTGCAGGGTGGCCACCACCGGGCCACGCGCCAGCGGGTCGGCCGCGCCCCAGCGCAGCACCGGCGCGTCGCCGGTGGCATGGCGCGGGTGCGACGTCAAAATGATCGGCCGCGGGATCGGGCCGTTGCCGCGCAGCCGGTTGAGGGGCAGCGCATCGGCAGCGGGGGCGGGCACGCCAGGCGGGGTCAGGCCAGTCATGGTTGCGGAACAACCTCCGGCAGCGCGCCAGGACAGGATGACCCGGCAGCGGGCTTGGTGCGGCAGCGGAAGAAGGCTAGGGTTATGCTGACCGCGTGGTCAAGCTTTCCCGCAAAGCCTGGAGACGCCCCGATGCAGCAGCCCGCCCCCGGTCGCCGCGCGCAGCAACGGCAGCAGCGGCTGGCGCAGATCCTGGGCGCGGCCGAGCAGATCTTCGCGACGTCGGGGTTCGAGGGGGCCAGCATGGCGGCGATCGCCGCCGAGGCGGGGCTGCCGAAGGCCAATCTGCACTACTACTTCGGCACCAAGGAAGCGCTGTATGCGGCGCTGCTGGAGGATCTGCTGCGGCTGTGGCTGTCGGCCACCGATGCGATCCGCCCCGACAGCGAGCCGGCCGCGGCGCTGGAGGGGTATATCCGCGCCAAGATGGCCTGGTCGCGCAGCCGGCCGCATGCGTCGAAGCTTTTTGCGAATGAGGTTTTGCGCGGGGCGCCGCTGCTGGCGGCGCATCTGTCGGGGGGGTTGCGGGCGCTGGTGGAGGAGAAGGCGGCGGTGCTGCGCGGCTGGATGGCGGAGGGGCGGATGGCGGTGGTGGAGCCACGGCACCTGTTCTTCGCGATCTGGGCGATGACGCAGACCTATGCCGATTTCGACACGCAGATCCGGCTGGTGCTGGATGTTCCTGCGCTGGGCGACCGCGAGTTCGATGACGGCGTGGCGACAGTGCTGCGCCTGGTGTTGGGCGGTTGTTTCGCCGATAGCGCGCGGCAGCACGGATAGAAAAAAGATGGGGGTCTGGGGGAATTCCTTCCCCCAGCCTTTTTCTAGAGGTGGATCGGCTGCCCGTGCGGCGTCCTGGCGGCGGCTTGTTCCCAGGCCTGGCGCCTGTGTTCCAGCACGTCGGTGGTGACGATTTTCTTGTCCGTGACGATGCGCTCGAGCGCCGCCAGCCAGTGCTCGTAATAGGGTTTTTCGCTGCCGGCGATCTCCGCGCCCAGGCATTGCGCCCATTCGCCCCAGGCGAAGCAGCCGGCCTCGTGGAGCGCCAGGGTCATGGCGAAGGCCTGGGCTTCCCAGGGGGCGGCGAAGACCGGGCCGTCGGCATCCTGCGGCAGGCCGGGCAGGTCGCGGGGGTTGTCACAGGCTGACAAGGTAGGATTCCCAGGCGTCGATGGAGACCTCGAGGGTGGGATCGGCGCCTTCGCCCCAGAGCTCCTCGCCGGTGAAGCGCAGGGTGTAGAGCCATTGCGGCGCCTCGCCGGCGCCATGGGCGTTGGTGTCGGGGAAGATGAAGACGCCGCGCACCGCCTCGATGACGCCTTCGCGGCCGCGGGCGTAGCGCGGCAGGCGGGTGTGGTGGGTCGGGTTGAAGCGGCGGGTGCGGACGCGGTCGCCGGGGGCGAAGCGGGCCGGGGCCGAGGCCGGGCGGTCATAGGGCGAGCCGCGGGAGAGGGCGGCGTCGACCTGGGCCACCGCGAGCGGCTTGACCGCGGCGCCGGGGGCATGGGCGCGGCCGTCGCGGATTTCCTCGGGCGTGACGAGGTCGGCCTGGAGCAGCAGCTTCTCCAGCCCCTTCACCCAGATCTCGTAATAGGTGGAGGTCAGGTATTCGCCGGGCGGCAGGGTCTCGCGCGCATGGCGGGAGATGTCGATGTTCCAGCGGCCGAGCGCGCCTGCGGCCAGCGTCACGGCCAGGGCCCGCTTCTCCCAGTCGCCGTGGAAGATTTCCGATTCAGGCTCCGGGATGACGCGGCCGAAGCCCATCATGCCGCCGAGATCCTGGGCGCCGTTCATGCCTCGGCGTCCTGCGGCGCGCGGGCCAGCGCGGTGCCGATCATGGAATCGCGGCTGACAAGGGCCGCCAGGCGGTCGGCGTCCCAGCCCTCGGTGCCCTCGGGCCGGGCGGGGATGACCAGGTAGCGGGTCTCGGCGGTGGAATCCCAGACGCGGATGCGGGTGTCGGCCGGCAGGGTCACGCCGAAATCGGCCAGCACCCCGCGCGGGTCGATGACGGCGCGGGAGCGGTAGGCGGGCGCCTTGTACCAGGTCGGCGGCAGGCCCAGCACAGGCCAGGGATAGCAGGAGCAGAGGGTGCAGACGACCAGGTTGTGGGTCGTGGCCGTGTTCTCGACGGCGACCATGTGCTCGCCCTGGCGGCCGGTGAAGCCCATGGAATGGATGGCGGCGGAGGCGTCGCGGCGCAGCCATTCGGCGAAATCGGGCTCGGTCCAGGCGCGGGCGACGACGGCGGCGCCGTTGCGCGGGCCGATTTTCGTCTCGTAGGTCTCGATCAGGCGGTCGAGCGTCGCGGGCTCGGCATATCCCTTCTCCACCAGCAGCGATTCCAGCGCGCGGACGCGCAGCTCGATGGGCGAGAGCTCGCTGGCATGATCATGATCATGATCATGGTGGTGGTCGTGATGGTCGTGGTCGTCGTGCATGGCGTCACCCCCGCTCGAAGCGGCGAAGGTTCCGCCTTGAACGCGCGCCGGTCAAGCGGCGGACGGCGAAAGGGAGGGGCACGGCGCCCGGGCGGGGCGCCGTGCCGCCGGGCGTCAGACGCCCAGCTTCTCCTTCAGGTCCTTGGCCGGCTTGAACTTCACCGACTTGGAGGCGGCGATCTCGACGATCGCGCCGGTGGCCGGGTTGCGGCCCTGGCGGGCGGCGCGCTGGCTGACGGCGAAGCTGCCGAAGCCGGCGAGACGGACTTCGCGGCCGTCACCGAGCGCATCGCCGAGCGTGGCCAGCACGGCCTTCAGCAGGGCGTCAGCCTGGGTCTTGGGCAGGCTGGTGGCCGCGGCAGCGGCATCGACCAGGTCCTGGCGGCTGAGCGGGCGGGTTTCTTCGGTCAAAAGGCGAACTCCACGAAAACAGGAATACGGGGCAGCAGAGACACATTCCGCCAGGGCCGGTCAAGCGCGCCGGCCCTGCGGCGGCGGCTCTGATAGCTCCAAGGGGCGCAAATGGCTACATTGTCATGCGAAAACGCGGCGGGCGCGGCGCGGCAAGGTGGCGCCGGGGGGCAGACGCCCCCGGCGCGATCCGTTCTACTTCCGGAAATACTTGTGGTGCTCGCTGGCATTGACCCGCTTCTCCTCGGTGCCGAGGATCAGCTCGGTCTCGCGGATGGCGTCGACATAGTCCTTGAACTTGGACGTCGTCAGATCGACCGCGACGGCGTCGAAATGCGCCCATTCGGTGTTGCCGAGCTTGACGTGCTTCTCGACCATGCGCGCGCCGGCGGCGACCGCCAGCGACGAGGCCTTGGCGCCGAAGTCATGGCTGGAATAGGCCGGCACGATGCGCGGGTTGCTGCGGGCCAGCACGTCGTAATGCCGCACCACCGCGACATTGCAGTCGTTGAGCGGCGTCGGATAGGCCGAGTTCGCCTGCATGAGGTAGAGCTTCTCGCAGCGCGTGAAGTTCTCCAGCACCCATTTCTCGTAGACCGTGTCGGTCATGCCGGTGGAGAGCACGATGCTCTTGTCGTAGTTGCTGGCGACGAAGCCGAGATAGTCGGTGTGCTCGGAAATCGTCGAGGGCAGCTTCACCAGCTCGGGGCTGAACTGCAGCATGAACTCGAAGGAAGGCTGGTCGAGCACGGAGGCGAACCAGCGGATGCCGAGCGACCGGCACAGCTGGTCGACATAGCCGAAATCATCGGCCGAGAGCTCCAGCGCGTGGCGGTAATCGCCGAAGGTCTTGCCGAAGGGCGAGCGATAGGCGGAGGCCAGCTGCTCGGCGCTGTAGAAGCTGACCACGTCGCGCTTCTGCAGCTTGACATAGTCGGCGCCGGCGGCGGCGGCGGCGCGGATCATCCGCTCCAGCCGGCTGCGGTCGCCGAAATGGTTGGTGGTGATCTCGGCGATGACGGCGACCAGGTTGTCGCGCGGCGCGTCCGAGGTCTCGCCCAGCACCTCGCGGTTCAGCGCATCGGCGGTCAGCGCGCTGAAGGCGCGGTCGCCGACATGCTTGACGGTCAGCGGGCTGTTCTGCAGGAAGTACAGCGTGTTGAGGAAGTAGAATTCCTGAAGCGAGATGCGCGCCTGCCGCTCGTCGGCGACATGCGGGGCGAAGTCGGTCGAGATCTGGTGGCTGTAGCCACGGTCGGCGTTGAAGTCGAAGCCGACCATGTAGACGGTCTGCGGCCGGCCGCGCTGCTCGGCGATCAGCCGGGCGAGCTTCAGCGCCGAGAGGAACAGGATGTCCTCGATGCCGAAATCGTCGGTCAGGAAGCGCTGCATCACCAGGTCGGAAGATTCCTGGGTCAGCAGGTGGTGCGGGGCGCGCAGCACCTGGCGCCCGGGCGCCTCGAAATCGGTCGAGGTGATGTAGAGCTGCGAGCGGTAGCCCGCCTCGGCGATGCCCTTCTTCACCCAGTCGGCATGGAAGATGCTGATATCGACGGGAACGATGCGTTCCGCATCGTTCAGCCCGATCACCAGGGAGGAGGAGAGAACCTCCGGCCGCACCAGGTCGGCCGAAGGTCCCTTACCCAGGATGAAGATCGTGTCGGTGGAGTATGTCGACGCGATACTTGCGACCGGGCTCAAGAAGGGTTCCATCGAAAATCTCTCCATCGACCTTCACGTCGCAACCATGCTCGAGGGCCAGCATCAGCCCCGGCAGCAGATCCCAGGCATAGGCGCCCTTGGGATTGCTGAAGCGGCGATAGGCGCCGCGCACCACATTGTAGAGGTTGTAGACCGCGCAGCCCATGATGCGCGATTCGACCTCGTCCCGCATCTGCTCGAGGATCTGCTCGGAGAAGGAGGAGGAGAAGCCGGTGATGCGCGAGCGCACCCGCTGGATCGGCTCGCCGGTCATCATCCGCTCGCCGAGCTCGGGCAGCAGCAGCATCGAGCCGAGATGCTGGCCGGCGCGCCACAGGCCGAAGGAGACGCCCCATTCCTTCAGGCCGGAGCAGAAATTCTCCGTCCCGTCGATCGGGTCGAGCAGCGCCATGTAGGTGCCGGTGCCCAGCGTCGCCGGGTCGAAGCTTTCCTCGCCGACGAAGGTCAGGTCGTCGATCCGCTCTTTCACGTAAGCGTGAATGAGCTGCTCCAGCAGGATATCGGCCTGGGTCACCGGGCTGCCGTCCGGCTTCAGGGTGATGTCGTAGCGCCGCGCCTGAATCCGGGGCATCTCGGCCGCGACGAGCGCGGCGATCCCGTTCAGCAGATCGCGTGTCTGGGGCTCCATGCAGGCTCCAAGCGTCATAATGATGCGGCCGGGGAACGGGGCAGGACCGCCCGTTTACCCGACCTCTGCGTTCGGCGTGATTGTGCGGGGCGCGAGGGCACCGCACAAGGGGGCAGCCTGGCCGGGCGCCCTGGCCTTGCTGGGCAAGCCCCGCCCTATGCGCTAATCCCCCGGCCGACAGCCCCTGCCGGGGCGCCGCCTGACGCGAATTTTTCACGAACCACCCCCCGGGAGGGCCACCCCC
>NZ_CACSJM010000006.1 GCF_902706185.1 Roseomonas sp. 18066
GCCGCCGCCGGTCAGCGTCGCGCCGCCTCCGCCGCCCCCAGCGCCGGCCGCGCCGGCCCCGCTCAGCTTCCTCGACGACGCCCCGGCAAGGCCAGCCCAGCGCCACCGGCAGCCGCCCAGCATCCTGCATGACGGCGTGCTGAAGCTGATGCTCGATGTCTCGGACGTGCTGGTCTATTTCGACGGCGCCCGCACGCCGACCGGCATCCAGCGCGTGCAGATGGGCATCGTCCGCCGCGCCATGGCCGAGGCGGCGCCGGCCGGCACGCAGCTCGCCCTCGCCTGCTACGACCCGGCGGCGCTATGCTGGCGGCCGGTCGATGCGGCGGGCTTCACCGCGCTCTGCGCCCTGGCCGCGACCGGGTCGGATGCGCAGGAGCCGGGCTGGCTGGCGGCGCGCGACGCGCTGCGGGGCCAGGTCGCCGGCGCGGCACCGATCGCCTTCCCGGCCGGCGCGGTGCTGGTCAATCTCGGCAATTCCTGGGGCCTGGCCGAGTATTTCCGGGCGCTGCAGGACATGCAGCGCCGCTATGGCCTGCGCTACATCCCCTTCCTGCATGACTGCGTGCCGCTGATCGTGCCCGAGCATTGCCGCGCCACCATGGTGCAGGACTATGCCCGCTGGTTCGGCGCCATGGGGCTGCATGCCCATGGCATCCTGGCCAATTCGGAGAACACGCTGCGCGACGTGCGCCAGCAGCTGGCGGCCATCCTGCCGGGCATGGAGCTGCCCGGCGAGGTGGTGCGGCTGGACGCCGATCCGCGCGAGCTGGCCGCCCCGGCCGAGGCCGGCAGCCTGGAGGCGCTGCGCGTCCTCCGCCACGGCGAGAGCTTCGCGCTGTTCGTCGCCACCATCGAAAGCCGCAAGAACCACCTTCTGGTGTTCAGCGCCTGGCTGCAGCTGCTGCGCCAGCATGGCGCGGCGCGGGTGCCGCGGCTGATCTGCGTCGGCAAGCCAGGCTGGCATGCCGAGGCGGCGCTGACCCTGCTGCGCAACGCGCCGGAGCTGCAGCGCCATATCGTGCTGCTGCCGCATGTCTCCGACCAGGAGCTGGACGCGCTCTACGCCCGCTGCGCCTTCACCGTCTACAACAGCCATTACGAAGGCTGGGGCCTGCCGATCACCGAGGCGCTGGCGCATGGCAAGGTCGTCGTCACCCCGCGGCATTCGGCGCTGACCGAGGCCGGCGGCGAGGCGGCGCTGTACTTCACGCCGCAGAGCCTGCCCGACCTGCAGCAGGTGCTGGAGCGGGTGATCTTCGACCTGCCCTTCCGCCAGGCGCAGGAAGCCATCGTCCGCGACAAGGGCCGGCCGCGCAGCTGGAGCGCGGTGAAGGACCAGGTGCTGACCGCCGTCGCCCGCATGGCCGAGCAGGGCGAGTATCCGCTGGAGGAGCGGGCGCAGCTGCGCCTCGGCCAGCATTACGTCACCCGCCGCGCGATGCGGAACCAGCCCGACCTGTCGGCCGCGCTCGCCGATGCGGCGCGCGAGGGCGCCGGCTGGCACCGGCTGGAGGAATGGGGCGTCTGGAGCCGCGAGGGCAGCGCCAGCCTGCGCCTGTCCCTGCCGGAGACCGCGCTCGGCGCGCCGCTGCGCCTCTACCTGGAGCTGCGGCCGCCCTTCGAGGATTGCAGCGTCAGCCTGCGCTGCGCCGCCGCCGGCACCGTGCTGAGCCTGGTCGAGCTGCCGCTGGTGCCGGGCGCGGACCGCACCTTCATGCTCGACCTGCCGGCGCTGCCGGAGCTCGCGCCGCTGGAGCTCGATTTCGACAGCGGTGCCGGCGTCGCGGCCGAGGGAGTCGCCGGCCAGGCCGAGTGCCGCATCGGTCTTGGCCTGCGCGGCTTCATGCTATGTCGTCTGGACGACCACGCGGCGCGGCTCGCCTTCCTTGAGCTGCAGAGCTTCCTGCCGGCCGCTCAGTAAAGGGTTTTTCTGTGGACACGGATCTCGCGGGATGCCGCGTGCTGGTGACCGGCGCCGCCGGCTTCGTGGGCGCGGCGCTGAGCCAGCGCCTGCTGGCCGAGGGTGCCACGGTGATCGGCGTCGACAACCTGAATGACTACTACGATCCGACGCTGAAGCAGGCGCGGCTGGCGCTGCTCAAGGACAAGCCGGGCTTTCGCTTCTACCGCATGGACCTGTCGGCCGCCGGCGCCCTGACCGCGCTTTGCGGCGCCGAGCGGCCGCATCATATGGTGCATCTCGCGGCGCAGGCCGGGGTCCGCTACTCGATCGACCACCCGCGCGCCTATACCTCGGCCAATATCGACGGCTTCCTGGAGGTGCTGGAGGCGGCGCGGGCGCATCCCGTGCGGCACCTGGTCTATGCCTCCTCCTCCTCGGTCTATGGCGGCAATACCAAGGTGCCATTTTCCGAGCGGGATGCGGTGGAACTGCCGATCTCGCTCTATGCCGCGACCAAGCGGGCCAATGAGCTGATGGCGCAGACCTATGCGCATCTCTACGGCCTGCCGCTGACCGGGCTGCGCTTCTTCACCGTCTATGGCCCCTTCGGCCGGCCGGACATGGCCTATTGGAAGTTCACCCGGGCGCTGCTGGCCGGCGAGCCGATCCCGATCTTCCATGGCGGGGCGCTGCAGCGCGACTTCACCTATGTCGACGAGATCGTCGAGGCGCTGGCGCGGCTGACCCCCCTGCCCCCGGTCGCCGCCGATGAGCCCGGCCGCATCACCCCTGACGTGCCGCACCGCCTGTTCAACATCGGCAATGACGCGCCGGTGACGGTGAACGAGGTGATCCGCGTGCTGGAGGCCGAGACCGGCCGCCGCGCCATCCGCGAGGAACTGCCGATGCAGCCGGGCGACGTCGAGCGCACCTGGGCGGACGTCTCCGCCCTGCGCGCCGCCATCGGCTTCGCGCCACGCACGCCGCTGGAAGAAGGGCTGCGGCGCTTCGTCGGCTGGTACCGGGACTACCACCAGATCCGCTGATCAGCCGCCGCGACCGGCAGGCCGGGTGGCCTGCGTGGCTTCCTTGCGCGCCCTTTCAGCCAGCCGGTCCGCCGACGAGCCCGGCGCCGGCGAGGTGGTTGCGCAGGGTGCGGGGGACCGCGCGACCCGACGGCGCCCGGCCGTCCCGAGGCGGGCGCGAGAGCTCGCCATTCACCTTCCCGACCAGCCTGACGCGCTCAATGCCGGATCAAAAGGGTCTGATGGACGCCTTGCGCATTTTTCATGAAACAAAATCGCAAGCTGCGCAGCATCGCCAATCTGTTTCGGAATAGAATCAAGTAACACCACAATCGATTAATTGGCGCAGTTTTTTCATGAGGCGTAAATTTATCCATATTTCTTGAGTGGCTCATTTTTTAGGCAAATATTTCGAGATCGCGCTAACATATACTCCCAGATTCTTCCAGCGTTGATCTTTGTATTTTACTGAGCAGGATGCGAACGCAAGCTGCGCGATTTTATCCTGCGCAGTGTTTGCATCCAATCTCCGTAGCAAGGCGCGCCGGGGGCACCTTCGGGTGCGCGCGCGCTGGGGGCTGCGGCAGCAGCGGGGGTATCGTGTTTTGACCATTCTGGGAGTCTATGGGGCCAACAGTCCCTCAGCGATCCGCGAATTCGAATCATTCCTAGGCCGACCGGTGGACGCGGTCCACGGCGTCGTCGGCGGCGCCAATTGGTGGGACTTCACGCAGAGCGCCAATTGGGCCGCGAATGACCTGTGGAAGGGCATCGGACACCCGGTGCTCTGGTCCGTGCCGCTGCTCGTCTGGGACGGCAGGCCGACCCTGGAGCAGGCGGCGACCGGCGCCTTCAACAACCAGTACCGAAGCGTCGCGCAATCGCTGCTGGCGGGCCGCCAGGGCGATAATGACCCGATCTATGTCCGCACGGGCTGGGAGAACAATCTCCCGAACTTCCCCTGGACCTCGATCGGGCATGAGGACGCCTTCATCGGCGCCTTCCGGCAATTCGTCGACAGCTTCCGCGACGTGTCGAGCCGCTTCAAGTTCGAGTGGAACATCAACCACACCTGGGACGGCCCCGATCCGATGCGCGCCTATCCGGGCGATGCCTATGTCGACGTGATGGGCATGGACATCTACTGGAACGTCAGCCAGCAGGGGTCCAACGCCCAGGTCGCCTGGAACCAGATGCGCACCGCGCCGCATGGCCTGGAATGGTTCGAGCGGCAGGCGGATATCCACAACAAGCCCACCGCCTATTCCGAATGGGGCGTCGACAGCAACGAGGCGTCCTTCATCAAGAACCTGGATGCCTGGTTCGAAAGCCACGACGTGGTCTACCAGTCCTACTGGAACGCCAGCAGCGATGGCGTCGGCAAGCTGACCGACTGGCACATCCCGACCGCTTCGCAGGCCTATCGCGACGCCTTCCGCGACGCCTCGAACAATGCGGGCAACGGCGGCACCAACCAGCCCAGCACCCCGGCACCGACGACCCCGGCGCCCGCCACGCCGGCGCCGACCCCGGCCAACCCGACCCCGGTCGCCCAGACCGGCCGGAACGACACCTATTACGTCAACTCGGAGAGCACGCGCATCACCGAGGCGCCGAATGGCGGCATCGACACCGTGGTCACCTGGGTGAAGAACTACACGCTGCCCGACAATGTCGAGAACCTGACCTTCTTCGGCACCGGCTGGAGCACCGGCACGGGCAACAGCCTCAACAACACCATCATCGGCAATGACGCGCCCAACCGCCTCAATGGCGGCGGCGGCGCCGACCGGCTGACCGGCGCCGGCGGGGCGGACACCTTCGTCATCGGCAAGGGCCAGGGCGGCGACGTCATCACCGACTTCCACCCGCATGCCTGGGGCGGCGCCGCCGACACCCTGCTGCTGGAAGGCTTCGGCAGCAATGCGCGGGTCTGGAATTCGGGCAATGTCGTCTCGATCCAGGCGCAGGATGGCTCGGTGACCCAGGTCACCCTCGAGGGCGTCACCAGCCTCGGCGCCCGCGACTACATCTTCGCGTAGCAGGACCGCATCGGCGGGGGCATCGTCCCCGCCGGCTTCGCTCAGGCGGTGCGGGCCAGCAGGCTGCGCACCGCCTCGAGATCGATGGCCTGCACGCGGCGCTTCCGCCCGGTGGCGGGGTCGCGGCTTTCCACCGTGGTGGCGCAGAGCAGGGAATTCAGCACCGCCTCCTCCACCGCCTCGATCGCCGCCACGAAAAGCGGCGACATCCGCTCGTTCGGCCAGTCGGCCACAAGGTTGTCCGGCGCCGGGCGCCGCACCCGGGGATGGGTGGAGAAGGCGATGGCATAGTCGCCCGACCCGTCCGAGAAGGCCGCGCCGGTGCGGGCCAGCCCGGCCATGGCGCGCAGCGCGAGGCGCTGCAGGTTGCGGTCCGACAGCGGCGCGTCGGTGGCGATGACCACCATGACCGAGCCGTCGGCATCGCCCTTGTCGGCATGCTCCTTCAGGTAGAATTTTCCGAGCGCACGGCCGACCGGATGGCCATCCATCAGCAGGGCGCCGCCATAGTTGCTCTGCACCAGGGCACCCAGGGTGAAGCCGCCCAGCGCCTCCGGCAGCACGCGCGACGATGTGCCGATGCCGCCCTTCCAGCCGAAGGCCACCGTGCCGGTGCCGGCGCCGACGCTGCCTTCCTCGACCGGGCCGGCGCTCGCCGTCTCCAGCGCGCGCAGCACATCCTCGCCCGAGATGCCGCGGGCGCGGATGTCGTTTAGCTTGCCGTCATTGGTCTCGCCGACCACGGCATTGACCGAGCGGATATCCGCGTGGCCCGGCTGGGCCAGGGCCCAGTCCACCACCGCCTCGATGGCGCGGCCGACGGCCTGGGTGTTGGTCAGGACGATCGGCGTCTCGAGCTCGCCCAGCTCCTGCAGCTGGGTGGCGCCGGCCAGCTTGCCGAAGCCGTTGATGGTGGCGAGCCCGGCCGGGACGCGGTCGCGGAACAGGTCGCCGCCATGCGGGCGGATGGCGGTGACGCCGGTGCGGATGAAGTCGCCCTCGATCCGCGTCACCTGGCCGACCAGCACGCCGGCCACGTCGGTGATGGCGTTCAGCGCGCCCGGGGCGAATTGCCCCGGACGCAGGCCAAGGTCACGGGCGCGGCAGCGTCCGGCAGGCGCGGTGGTCATCCCGCCAGGGCAGCGCGGATGGCGTCCAGCGCAGCATCGGCCTTGTCGGCCTCCGGGCCGCCGGCCTGGGCCATGTCGGGACGCCCGCCGCCGCCCTTGCCGCCGACCGCGGCGGCGGCGACGCGCACCAGCGCCACGGCATCGGCGCGGCCCTTGGCGGCCTCGGCGACGCCAACGACGATGCTGGCCTTGCCCTCGGCGGTGGAGACGAGGGCCACCACCTCGGCGGTGCCGGCCTTCAGGATGGCGTCCGCCAGACCCTTCAGGTCGCGCGCCGGGGTGTCGCCCAGGTTGCGGGCGGCCAGCGTCACACTGCCCACGGTCTCGGCCGCCGCGGCGCCGGCGCCGGTGGCCAGCTGCTTGCGCAGCTCGGCCACGTCACGCTCCAGCTTGCGGCGCTCCTCGGCGAGGGCGGCGATGCGGGCGGGCAGCTCGGCCGGCGCGATCTTCAGCGCGGCGGCGGCCTCGCGCAGCAGTTTCTGTTCGTTCTCGATCAGGGCCAGCGCGGCGGCGCCGGTCACCGCCTCGACCCGGCGGACGCCGGCGGAGACGGCGCTTTCGCCGACGATCTTGAACAGGCCGATATCGCCGGTGCGGCGGACATGGGTGCCGCCGCAGAGCTCCAGCGAATAGACGCCGTGCTTGGCGGTGGCCTCGGGGTCGAAGCCCATGCCGACGACGCGGACCTCGTCGCCATACTTCTCGCCGAACAGCGCCATGGCGCCGGCCTCGACCGCGGCTTCCGGGGTCATCAGCCGGGTGACCACCTCGGCATTCTCGCGGATGCGGGCATTCACCTCGGCCTCGGTCCAGGCCAGGTCCTCAGGCGTCATCGGCGTCGGCTGCGACACGTCGAAGCGCAGCCGGTCCGGGGCGTTGAGCGACCCCTTCTGCGCCACATGGGTGCCGAGCCGGCGGCGCAGCGCCTCGTGCAGCAGGTGGGTGGCCGAGTGATGCGCGCGGATGCCGCCGCGGCGGGTGTGGTCGAGCTCGGCGACCACGGCCTTGCCGGCGGCGGCCTCGCCGGCCTCGACGGTGCCGAGATGGACGAAGAGGCCGAGCTTCTTCTGGGTGTCGCGCACGGTGATGCGCAGCCCGTCGGCGCCGGTGATGGTGCCGGTGTCGCCGACCTGGCCGCCGCTCTCGGCGTAGAAGGGCGTCTGGTTTAGCAGGATGGCGACCTCGGCGCCGGGGCCCGCCTTCTCGACCACGGCGCCGCCGGAGACGACGGCGAGGATCTCGCCCTCGGCGCTCTCGGTGGAGTAGCCGAGGAACTCGGTGGCGCCGAGCTTGTCCTTCAGGTCGAACCACAGCGTCTCGGTGGCAGCCTCGCCGGAGCCGGCCCAGGCGGCGCGGGCGCGCTTCTTCTGCTCGGCCATGGCGGATTCGAAGCCGGCAACGTCGACGGCCTTGCCCTCGCCGCGCAGCGCGTCCTGGGTCAGGTCGAGCGGGAAGCCATAGGTGTCGTAGAGGCGGAAGGCCACGTCGCCCGGCAGCGTGCCCTTGTCGCCCAGCTTCTGGCTTTCATCGGCCAGCAGGCCGAGGCCGCGCTCCAGCAGGCTGCGGAAGCGGTTCTCCTCCAGCTTCAGCGTCTCGGAGATCAGCGCCTCGGCGCGGACCAGCTCCGGATAGGCGGCGCCCATCTGCCGCACCAGCGCGGGCAGCAGGCGATAGAGCAACGGCTCCTTGGCGCCCATCATATGGGCGTGGCGCATGGCCCGGCGCAGGATCCGGCGCAGGACGTAGCCGCGGCCCTCGTTGGAGGGCATGACCCCGTCGGCGATCAGGAAGGCGCCCGAGCGCAGGTGGTCGGCGACCACGCGGTGGCTGATCTTGAACGGGCCTTCGGCAGCCTGGCCGGTCGCCTCGGCGCTGGCCAGGATCAGGGCGCGGAAGGTGTCGGTGTCGTAGTTGTCATGCTTGCCCTGCAGGATGGCGGCGAAGCGCTCCAGCCCCATGCCGGTGTCGATTGAGGGGCGCGGCAGCGGGTTGCGGGTGCCGGCCGGCTCCTCGAGGAACTGCATGAAGACCAGGTTCCAGATCTCGATGAACCGGTCGCCATCCTCATCCGGGCTGCCCGGCGGGCCGCCCGGGATCTTGTCGCCATGGTCGAAGAAGATTTCCGAGCAGGGGCCGCAGGGGCCGGTATCGCCCATCCGCCAGAAATTGTCGGAGGTCGGGATGCGGATGATGCGGCTGTCCGGCAGGCCGGCGATCTTCCGCCAGAGGGCGGCGGCGTCCTCATCCTCGGAATAGACGGTGACCAGCAGCTTGTCCTTGGGGAGGGCAAAATCCTTGGTCAGCAGGGTCCAGGCATGGGTGATCGCCTGGTCCTTGAAGTAGTCACCGAAGGAGAAATTGCCCAGCATCTCGAAGAAGGTGTGGTGCCGGGCGGTATAGCCGACATTGTCCAGGTCGTTGTGCTTGCCGCCGGCGCGCACCGACTTCTGGGCGGTGGTGGCGCGCGAATACGGCCGCTTCTCCTGCCCGGTGAAGACGTTCTTGAACTGGACCATGCCGCTGTTGGTGAACATCAGCGTCGGGTCGTTGCGCGGCACCAGCGGCGAGGATTCCACCACCGTGTGGCCATTGCGGGCGAAGTAGTCGAGGAAGGTGGCCCGGATGTCGTTGCTGCTGGTCATCGTCCGCTCTGTCGCCGTGGCATGATATTCCGTGGCCGCTGACGTAGCGCGGCCCGGCCAGGGTGGGAAGGGCTGGCACCCCTTGGCGCGAGTCGCCGCCCCTTGGCAGCCTTTCGTCGCTTCGGCGTTATAAGGACGCCATGCCGCGCAAAGCCCAGACCGACGACCTGTTCGGCGCCCCCGCCAGCGCCGACCCCGCGACCGACGCCCTGCCGGCCGACGACACCCCGCGCCCGCTGGCCGACCGGCTGCGCCCGGCCCGGCTGGAGGAGGTGGTGGGCCAGGCGCATCTGCTCGGCCCCCAGGGCAGCATCAGCCGCATGCTGGAGCGTGGCGCGCTGGCCTCGCTGATCCTCTGGGGCCCGCCCGGGGTGGGCAAGACCACCATCGCCCGGCTGCTGGCCGAGGCGGCGGGGCTGCGCTTCGCCGCCCTCTCGGCGGTCTTCTCGGGGGTCGCCGACCTGAAGCGCGCCTTCGACGAGGCCCGGGCGCGGCGCCGCGCCGGCCAGGGCACGCTGCTCTTCGTCGACGAGATCCACCGCTTCAACCGCGCCCAGCAGGACGGCTTTCTGCCGGTTGTCGAGGATGGGACGGTGACGCTGGTCGGCGCCACGACGGAGAACCCCTCCTTCGCGCTGAACGGCGCCATCCTGTCGCGCTGCCAGGTGATGGTGCTGCGCCGGCTGGACGACGAGGCCCTCGAGCTGCTCCTCTCCCGCTCGGAGCAGGAAACCGACAGAAAGATGCCGCTGGACGAGGCGGCGCGGGGGGTGCTGCGCGCCATGGCCGATGGCGACGGCCGCTACCTGCTGAACATGGCCGAGCAGCTGCTGGCCCTGCCGGAGGGCAGCCCGGCGCTGGACCCGGCAGGCCTCGCCACCCTGCTGGCCAAGCGCGCCGCTCTCTACGACAAGGACCGGGAGGAGCATTACAACCTCATCTCCGCCCTGCATAAGTCGCTGCGCGGCTCCGACCCCGACGCCGCGCTCTACTGGTTCTGCCGCATGCTGGAAGGCGGCGAGGACCCCCGCTACATCGCCCGCCGCCTGACCCGCTTCGCCGCCGAGGATGTGGGCCTGGCCGATCCCACCGCGCTGCCCGCCGCCATCGCCGCCTGGGAGACCTATGAGCGGCTGGGCTCGCCGGAGGGGGAGCTGGCCCTGGCGCAGCTGGTGGTGCATCTGGGCACCGCGTCGAAGTCCAACGCCGTCTATGCCGGCTACAACGCGGCGCGGCGCGCGGCCAAGGAGACCGGCAGCCTGACGCCGCCGGCGCATATCCTGAACGCGCCCACCAAGCTGATGAAGCAGCTCGGCTATGGCCAGGGCTATGCCTATGACCACGAGGCGGAGGAGGCCTTCAGCGGCCAGAACTATTTCCCGGACGGGATGGAGCGGGTGCAGTTCTACCGGCCGGCCGGGCGCGGCCATGAAGCGCGCATCCTCGAGCGGCTCGAGCATTGGGCGAAGCTGCGCGAGGAGCGGGCCGAGGGCGAGGCCGGCGAACCCGACCGGACGCGCCGGCGGTGACCGCCTTCTCGCCCCTCGCGCTGCTCCTGGTGGGCGCTGGCGGCGCCGCCGGCTCGATCCTGCGCTATGCGGTCGGCATCTGGTCGACCGCCTGGCTCGGCAGCTTCATGCCCTGGGGCACGTTGGCGGTGAATGTCACCGGCAGCGCCATCATCGGCCTGCTCGGCGGCGCCATGGCGGCCGGCCTGCCCATGCCCCCCGAGGCCCGGCTGCTGCTCATCACCGGCATTCTTGGCGGCTTCACCACCTTCTCGGCCTTCTCGCTCGATACCGGTGTGCTATGGCAGCGCTCGCCCGGCTTGGCGCTGGGCTACCTGGCGGCGACGCTGGGGCTCGGCCTCGGCGCCTTCGCCCTGTGCCATGCCCTGGGGCGGCGGCTGTTCTGATCCGGCTGCGCCCCTGCCCCGGAACGGCCCCGCTTCCGACCCGACTTCCGACCCTGGCGGCCCCCCTGCTACAAGCCGCCCCGCACGAATAGAGACTGTCATGACCATCCAGCACCGCACCGTCCATGCCGCGGACGCCGATTCCCGCCTGGACCGCTGGTTCCGCCGGCATTTCCCGCAGCTCACCCAGGGCGCGCTGCAGAAGATGCTGCGCACCGGCCAGGTGCGCGTCGACGGCAAGCGCGCCGAGGCCAATACCCGCCTGGCCCGTGGCCAGGAGATCCGCATCCCGCCGCTGCCCGAGGGGCCGGCGCCGGAGGCGACACCGCGCGACCGCGGCGTCTCGCCCGAGGATGCCCGGGCGCTGGAGCAGATGATCCTGTACCGCGACGACAGCGTCATCGCGCTGAACAAGCCGCACGGGCTGGCGGTGCAGGGCGGGCCGAACATCAAGAAGCACCTGGACGGCATGCTGGACGCGCTGTGCTTCGAGAAGGAGGAGCGACCGCGGCTGGTCCACCGGCTGGACCGCGACACCTCCGGCGTCATCCTGCTGGCGCGCGACGCAGGCTCCGCCAGCAAGCTCGCCGCCGCCTTCCGCGGCCGCGATGCCGAGAAGACCTACTGGGCGATCGTCGTCGGCCAGCCGCAATTCGAAGGCGGCCGCATCGACATGCGGCTGGTCAAGCAGGGCGGCGGCCCGCAGGGCGAGCGCGTGGTCCCCGCCGAGGGCCGCGACGGCGTGCATGCCATCACCGAGTTCAGCACGGTCGACGTGGCCCGCCGCCACGCCACCTGGCTGGAGCTGAAGCCGCATACCGGCCGTACCCACCAGCTGCGCGTCCATTGCGCCTCGGCGCTGGAATGCCCGATCCTGGGCGACGGCAAGTATGGCGGCCATGCCGCGCATCTGGAGGGGATGTCGCATGCGCTGCACCTGCATGCCCGCGCCATCAACATCCCGCATCCCGAGGGCGGCACCCTGGAGGTGACCGCGCCGCTGCCGCCGCACATGCTGGAAAGCTTCGCCACGCTGGGCTTCGACAAGCCGCGCAACACCGCGCCGAAGCGCCGGGGCTGACCGCATGGCCCCGCCCCGCCGCCGGCGCGGCCGCGCTGCGCTCATCACGCTCGCTGTCGTCGTCGCGGTGCCGGCGCTGGCCTGGGGCGGGCTCAGCCTGTTGCTGCGCGACGAGGTGCTGCGGCCGCGCGTCATCGCCGCGGTCGAGCAGGCGACCGGGCGCAGCCTGACCCTGTCGGGGCCGATCGGCATCAAGCTGTCGCTGGTGCCCACGGTGACGCTGGAGGGGGTGGCGCTGGCCAATGCGCCGGGCGGCAGCCGCGCGGACATGCTGACGGCGCGCCGGGTCGAGGCGGAGCTCGCGCTGCTGCCGCTGCTGTCGCGCAAGCTGGCCTTCGAGCGGCTGACCCTGGTGCAGCCCGACCTGCTGCTGGAGCTGGATGCCGCGGGTCAGGGCAACTGGCGCTTCGGCCCACCGCGCGCGCCGAGCCCGGGCCCTGCCACCTCCCCTGCCCCCGGCACCACCGAGCCGCTGGCGCTCTCGGTCGCCACCATCGAGATCGAGGGCGGCCGCTTCACCTGGCGCGACGCCCGGCAGAACCGCGCCGAGACGCTGGAGATCCGCCGCTTCGTCCTGCAGGCGCCGGAGCCGGCCGGGCCGATCACCTTCGGGGGCCGGCTCGGCCTGCGCGGCGTTGCCCTGATGCTGGAGGGGCAGAGCGGCCCGCTGCCGCGGCTGCTCGGCGCCAGCGCCGCACCCGAGCAATGGCCGCTGCGCCTGGCCATGGCCGCCCCCGGCATCCAGCTGGTGGCCGAAGGCGCCGCGCGGCTGCCGGAATCGCTCGGCGGCTGGCATTTCTCGGTCAATGCGACAGCCGACCGCGCCGAGCGGCTGGCGCCCTTCCTCGGCGCCGGCGTGCTGCCGCCGCTGACCGGGCTGGACGTCACCGCCGAGCTCTCCGACCCCGGCCCCGGCGCCGCGCCGCAGGTCAACCGGATGAATGCCAGGGTGGCCAGCGCCGATCTCTCGGCCTGGATACCGGGGCTCAACCTCGGCGCCAGCAGCCTGACCATCGCCGGCGCCGGCCAGCCGGCCAATCTCGCCGCGGCGCTGACCCTGCGCGGGCTGGCGCTGCAGGCCGAGGCCAGCCTGCCCGGCCTGCCGGTGCTGCTGGCCGATGTCGCCTGGCCGCTGCGCCTGGTCCTGCGCGGCCAGGGGATCGAGGCGGTGCTGGATGGCCGGCTGCAGGGCGCCGGCTGGCGCGGCGCCAGCGGCGAGCTGAACGCCAGCGCCGCCGACACCGCCCCGTTGCTGCAGGCCTTCGCCCTGCCCGGCCCGCGGCTGACCGAGGCCCGGCTGGCCGCCCGGCTGGGCATGGCCGAGGACCGGATCAGCCTCGACGGGCTGCGGCTGCAGTCGCGCCAGGCGGTGCTGGAGGGCGAGGCCAGCCTGCGCCAGTCCGGCCCGCGGCCGCTGCTGACGGCCCGGCTGGCGGCACAGCGGCTGGACCTGGATGCGCTGCTCGACGCGCCGGCGCCTGTCGCGGCCCCGGCCGTCCCGGCGCCGGCCGGCATTCCCGCCGTGCCCGCTTTGCCACCCCGCCCGGCCGCGCCCGCCGCGGCCCCGGCGCCGGAAGCCCGTCGGGTAATCCCTGCCCTGCCGCTGCCGCTGCAATCCTTGCGGGCGCTGGATGCCGAGCTGCAGCTCAACGCCGCCGAGCTGCTGGCCGGCGGCGTCCCCTATCGCGACGTGCGCGGCACGGCGAAGCTGGCCAATGGCAAGCTGGCGCTCGACCCCTTCGGCCTGTCGCTGCCCGGCGGGCGGATCGGCGGGCGGTTCGGCGCCGATGCCAGCGGCGAGCTGCCGCGGCTGAGCCTGGCCTTCCGCCATGACGGCCCCGGGCTGGACCTGCGGCCGCTGCTGCAGGGCTATGGCCTGCCGCCGCAGGGCAGCGGCAGGCTGGAGGCAGAGGCCGATCTCGCCGGCAGCGGCGCCGATCTGCGCGCCGTCGCCGGCAGCCTGACCGGCCATGTCAGCCTGGCCATGGCCAATGGGCAGATCGACAACCGGCTGCTGGCCTCGCTGGCCGGCGACCTGCGCCGGCTGCTGCTGCCCAACGCGCCGACCGAGGGCACCACCGCGCTGCGCTGCCTCGCGCTGCGCATGGTCCTGCGGGACGGCATCGCCCGGCCGCAGGCGATGCTGGTGGAGACCAACCTGGCCGATGTCGTCGGCAGCGGCGAGGTGAACCTGAAGGAAGAGCGTCTGGCGCTGCGGCTGCTGCCGCAGATCCGCCTGGGCGGGCTCGGGCTGAGCGCCCCGGTGCAGGTCGGCGGCAGCCTGGCGGCGCCGAGCTACCGGCTGGATCCGGCCGGCGTGCCCGAGGCGGCGGCCGGCATCGTCGGCGACCTGGTGGCGCGGCAGGCGGAGAACCAGGGCGGGCTGCTGGGCCAGCTGGCGCAGCAGCTGGCCGGGCGGCCGGCGGGCAGCCTGCCGGATTGCGCGCAGCAGCTGGCGGTGGCGCGCGGCGGCCGCAACGGCCCGGTGCCGCCCGAGCAGCGCCGCGCCCCCGCCGGCGAGCCGCGGGTCAACCCGGCCGACCTGCTGCGCAACCTCTTCGGCCGCTAGAACGCGGAGGGGGCGCCCTGCGGCGCCCCCTTTGAAACCTGTCGCGCTGCCGGACCGCCACCGTCGTGCCCGACAATGGCGGCCCGGGAAAAATCACTCGGCGGCAGCGGCCTCGTCGGTGTCGTTCTCGCCGACCAGCATGGTGTTGGCGATCAGCCCGGCCTGGGCGCGGACGCGCTGCTCAATGCTGTCGGCCACCGCAGGATTGTCGCGCAGATACTGCTTGGCGTTCTCGCGGCCCTGGCCGATGCGCTGGCTGTCGCAGCTGAACCAGGCGCCCGACTTCTCGACCACGCCGGCCTTGACGCCGAGGTCGAGCAGCTCGCCCACCTTGGAGACGCCCTCGCCATACATGATGTCGAACTCGACCTGCCGGAACGGCGGGGCCATCTTGTTCTTCACCACCTTCACGCGGGTCTGGTTGCCGGTGACCTCCTCGCGGTCCTTGATCTGGCCGATGCGGCGGATCTCGAGGCGGATCGAGGCGTAGAACTTCAGCGCGTTGCCGCCGGTCGTGGTCTCCGGATTGCCGAACATCACGCCGATCTTCAGGCGGATCTGGTTCAGGAAGATCAGCAGCGTGTTGGAGCGCGAGACCGAGCCGGTCAGCTTGCGCAGCGCCTGGCTCATCAGCCGGGCATGCAGGCCGACATGGCTGTCGCCCATCTCGCCCTCGAGCTCGGCGCGCGGCACCAGGGCGGCGACCGAATCGATCACCAGCACGTCCACCGCGCCGGAGCGCACCAGGGTGTCGCAGATCTCCAGCGCCTGCTCGCCGGCATCGGGCTGGCTGATCAGCAGGCTGTCGACATCGACGCCCAGCTTGCGGGCATAGCCGGGGTCCAGCGCATGCTCGGCATCGATGAAGGCGCAGGTGCCGCCGCGCTTCTGCGCCTCGGCGATGGCATGCAGCGCCAGCGTGGTCTTGCCCGAGCTCTCGGGACCATAGACCTCGATGATACGGCCCTTGGGCAGGCCGCCGATGCCCAGCGCCAGGTCGAGGCCGAGCGAGCCGGAGGGGATCACCTCGACCCCGTCCGACTGCTGCTTCGCGCCCATGCGCATGATCGAGCCCTTGCCGAAGGCCCGTTCAATCTGGCTGAGCGCGGCGTCGAGCGCCTTGTTCTTATCCATGTCTCGGAACCCCTTCGCCGTCAGGCTTTCTTTGTCACCGGCGCCGCTTTACGTGGCATCCGCGCCACGCGCCATGGTCGCTGCGAATCTCGCTTTCCCGATGGCCGGTGCCAAGCCCCTGGGGACGACGGCACGGGTGCCTCGAAAAAGCGGGATCACTATTCCGTTACTATTATGGAAGGATTTGCGCGCCTCAAGCGAAAGCGACGAAGCCCGCCATAAATCTTCGTTCGCTATATGTTCGCTTTCGGCAGCTTCCGCAAGAGGCGTTTAACCCCCGGCCGGCGCGACCGCGCCCTGCAGGATGGCGCGCGCCCGGGCCACCAGCTCGGCCGGAGCATAGGGCTTGGCCAGGAAATGCGGCGCGCCGGCGCCGGCCAGCCCTTCCTCAACCATCGAGGGGGCATAGCCGCTGACCAGCAGCACCGCCATGGCCGGAAAGCGCGGCCGCAGCAGCCGGGCCAGCGCCGCGCCGTCCATCCCGGGCATGATCACGTCGGAGACCAGCAGCGCCGGCGCCAGCGCCTTCGAGTCGATCAGCGCCAGGGCGGCCTCGGCATCCTCGGCCACCTCCACCACCCAGCCGGCGCGGCGCAGGGCGCGCTCGGCCAGGCGGCGCAGCGGCGCCTCGTCCTCGACCAGCAGCAGCAGGCCCGGCGCCGCCGATTCGGACGCCACTGCCGGCGACGCGGCGATGGCGGGCGGGCGGCGCGCCGCCTCCTCCACCCGCGGCAGCAGGATACGGAAGCAGGTGCCCTGCCCGGCCCGGCTGCGCACGGTGATGAAGCCGCCGGACTGGCGCAGGATGCCGTGCACGGTGGCCAGGCCGAGGCCGGTGCCGCCCTGCTGCGCCCGCCCGGTGAAGAACGGCTCGAAGATCCGCGGCAGCAGCCCGGGCGGGATCCCGGTGCCGGTGTCCTCGACCTCCAGCACGGTCCAGCGGCCGGGCGGGATTTCCTCCGGCTCGGCCGGCTCGGGCTGCAGCAGCAGGGCGCGGCGGGTGCGCAAGGTCAGCCGCCCGCCCTGCGGCATGGCCTGGCGGGCGTTCATCGCCAGGTTCATCAGCACGCGGTCGAGCTCGGAAGGGTCGATCAGCACGGGACGGCCGGGCTGGTCGAGCTCCAGCTCCAGGCTGATGCCGCGGCCGAGCAGCGGGCGCAGCAGCGAGGCCATGCCTTCCACCGCGCCGTTCAGCGAGACCAGCCGCGGCGCCAGCACCTGCTGCCGGGCATAGGCCAGCATCTGCTGCACCAGGGCGGCGCCGCGGCGGGCGGCGGCCTGCACCTGGGCGAGCTCGGCGGCCAGCGCCGGGTCGGCCTGCGGCCCGGCCAGCCGCAGCGCATCGTCGGTCGCGCCCAGCACCACGGTCAGCAGGTTGTTGAAGTCATGCGCGATGCCGCCGGCCAGGGTGCCCAGCGCCTGCAGCCGGTCGGCCTCGGCCAGGCGGGCGGCCAGGGCCTGGCGCTGCGCCACATCCTGCTGCAGCAGCAGCACGCCGTCGCCGCCGGGCAGCGCGATGCGGTGCGGCGCCACCGGCGTCTTCTTCGCCCCCTCCGGCGCGGCCAGGCAGAGCTCGGCCGGGGCCGGGCCGCCGGCCTGCCAGGCGGCGAAGGCGGCCTGCGAATCGCCGTCGAACAGCCGGTCGGCGGCCATGCCGGGGCGCACCGGCAGCGCCGGGCCCAGCGCCAGGCGCAGCGCGGCATTGGCGTCGCGCACCTGCCAGCCGGGATCGAGCCAGAGCGCGGCCTCGGGCAGGCCGGCGAACAGCGCCGCCAGCGCGCCGCGCGGTGCCTTTCGCCTCCCCCGGTCGCCGGTCCATCGGTCGAGCAAGCGCATGATGCGCCATCGTAACATCACGGAAGCGTGAGGCCGCAAGGGGGATCCGTCAGCGCGGTGGCGCCAGCAGGGCGATGGCTTCGCTCAGCAGGACATGGCTGGCGCCGAGCGCGGCCCGGCTGGCCGCGAGATCGGCCGGCGCGGGGGTGCCGGCGTCGCCCTGCCCGGCGGCCGCCACGACGCGTTGCCCCGGCCCCGCCAGCGCCCGGGCGCGGGACAGCAGCCGGCCCGACTGCCGGTCCAGCCGCGCGGCGCCGCGCCGCAGCGCCTCGTCCATCTCCATGCCGCGCCTCCTGGTCTGTCGGGCGCGCAGCATGGCGGGGGCGGATGAGAAAGCGGTTAAGCGTGGCGGATCCTTAACCAGCGCGGCGGCATGGAAGAAGGATGCCGCATGCCGCCCTGCAGGCCGTCGAGGCCGCCGCCGAAACCCTTCGCAGCACCCTGACCCTGGCCCAGGCGCTGGCCCTGGCCGGGCGGCAGGTCGACATGACCGGGCTGGAGCGGGAGGTGGCCGCGCTCTGCGCCGCCGCCGTCACCCTGCCGCCGGGCGGGCGCGGGGCCGCGCGGCGGGCGCTGCTCGGGCTGCGCATCGCGGTTGAGGAACTGCTCGCCGCGATGCCGGCACTGGAACGCGAAAGGGGCCGGTCCTTGCGGCCCGGCCCCTCGTCGCGGCAGCGGTGACGAAGGCTCAGGCCTTCGGCAGATGCTTGCTGATATAGGGCGGCAGGTTGAAGGCGCCGGCGTGGATCTCCGGCGTCCAATACTCGGTGGTGCCGAGGATGCCGGCCGCTTCGGCGCGGGCGCGGATGGTGGCGATGTCCACCTGGCGCTGCGACGCGTCCTTGCTCGACCAGCCCAGCGTCATGAAGCCGCCGACATAGGTGGGCACCGCGGCGACATAGGCGTAAATGTCGGCGAAGACCTTGCCGCGACGCAGCGAGGTCTCGGCGAGCTCCTCGGCCTGCATCGCCGGCACGCCGCACTGGTTGACGATCAGGCCGCGGTCGGACAGCAGCCGCGCCGCATTGGCGTAGAACTCGTCGGTGAACAGCACCTCGCCGACGCCGATCGGGTCGGTGGAATCGACGATGACGACGTCGAAGCTGCCGGCCTCGGCCTTGCGAACGTAGTCGATGCCGTCGCCGACGATGACCTCGGCGCGCGGGTCGTTCCAGGCGTCGCCGGCGATGTCGGGCATGTGCTCCTTGCACAGGCGGATGACCTCGCCGTCGATCTCGACCATCACGGCCTTCTCGACGTTGCGGTGCTGCAGCACGCGCTTCAGCACGCCGCCGTCGCCGGCGCCGATGATCAGCACGCGCTTGGCGTCGCCATGCGCCAGCAGCGGCACATGCGTCAGCATCTCCTGGTAGACGAACTCGTCCTTCTCGGTGATCTGCGTGACGCCGTCGAGCAGCATGACGCGGCCATGGCTGTAGCTCTCGAACAGCATGATGTCCTGGAACTCGCTCTGCACCCGCGCGAGCTCGCGCTTGACCAGGAAGCGCTGGCCCCAGTCGGGGTAGAGGGTCTCGTTCACCCAGGAATCGGTCGGCATGGCAAAATCCTCGGAAGGGGAAACATGCGAAAGAGGGCGGGACCCTAAGGTCCCGCCCCCTGTCGCGTCACGTGACAGATAGGCGGCGTGTCAGCCGATCAGGCCGCGCTTGTGCTCGGCGAGCTGCACGCGCTCGGGCTGGAAGCCCTTCTTCAGCACCGGCAGCGCCAGATACGGGTTGCAGTCGCCGCAGACGAAGATGTCCAGCGCCGCATAGGCCCGCTCCGGCCAGGTGTGGATCGAGACATGGCTCTCGGCCAGCACCAGCACGCCCGAGACACCGTCCGGCGCGAAGTGGTGGAAGTGGCCGTGCAGGATGGTCGCGCCGGTCTCGATCGCCGCCTCGCGGAGGACGGCATCGATATGGGCGGGATCATCGAGCTTCGTGGCCCCCCACAGATCAATGATCAGATGCGTGCCGGCGAAGCGCACACCATCGCGCACGACGAAGTGGTCCTTCGCCTCGGCGCGGATATCGACAGACTGGGCTTCGCTCGGGCTGTTATCCGAAACCATCCCCAGCGGAGAAACGAGAGCGTCCATGAGCTGCGGGCTCCTTCCCACCAGAAGATGACCAGGGTGGTCGTTTCCGACCAGGTCAACGGCGCCGCATATGGGGCATGGGGGTCCTTCCCCGCAAGAAAATTCGGGACCTTGAGGCCGAAAAAAACGCGGGTCGTTCCTGCGTTTGGCGCGCATCTCGTCTCGCCAGCCCCTGGGGGTCTCGGGAAATACCCCCCGTGACCCTATAGGGGGGGCCGGAAAAACTCCCGTCTCCGCTCGCCATCAGAACTTCATGCACGAGACCCCTTGTCGGCGGCAGAAAGGCTGCTATACCCCGCCGCCTAGCTGGATCGGTGGCCGAGCGGTCGAAGGCGCACGCCTGGAAAGTGTGTATACCTCAAAAGGGTATCGTGGGTTCGAATCCCACCCGATCCGCCAGATACTCTCGTAAAATCAGATACTTAGCGATCGTGTGGGCGACTGTTCCCACAGCGGTTCCCACTTTCGTGGATTGCTGGGGATTTGCCTGCCATCGGTATGCTGATCGGTTCCCTATCGCAGCCGGTAATGCAGGAGGCGAGCGCCGCCGAATTTTTGCGTCGCCCCCTCAACAGCGGGCCTTCCCACCAATGCGGGCGCTGAGCAGCCCTAAAGAGCAAGCACGGCCCCGCCGCACTCCCACCCCAGAAGCAATTCACCAGGCGGCTTACCGCAAGGCCGGGGCTGAGAGGCATAGGGGTCATAGGGGCCATAGGGGCCATAGGGGCCATAGGGGCTGCCCCGCATTGATCATTCGACGCGCCTCACGACTTGGTCTGATCGTCGAACCGCATCTGATATCGAAATGTCGCCCATGTGCCCATCTTGGGTAGGCGCAACAGATGGTATCCTTCGATGCGTGTTCCGGCCCATCCATTTAGCATGCTGGAAGCGCGCTGGCGCGATAAGGGGCCTGGAGAAAAGGCCTCGAAAATGCTGGCATCAAGCTCCCTGGCGGTGACCGGCTCGTCTCGATGGATCGCCCACCAGGCTTCGAAGGCTTCGATCATCGCTTGCCGGCGCGGATCAAGCGCTTTGATTTCCGCCACCCTCAGAGCAGGATCCTGGCAGCCGAGGGCAAGGAGAGGATCTCGGCACCATCGCCCCCACTGGCCGAAGCTGCCGAGGTATCGCCCTTTTGGAAGCTCCTCGCCGAGACGGCGCCCCCAACGCCATATGGTCAGCGCTGCCGACAGCAAGTCGGCTCGCTTTGCTTTCGTCTCCTCGATCAGATCGCTCGTGAACGGACGAGCCTCGGGATTCTCGACCCCGGCATCGAGGCGGGTGATGAGCATACGTCGCGCAAGATCTTCGCTTGGCGCCAGTCCGTTGCCATTGATGATGATGAGAGCCGACGAGTTCACCCTGATGGTCTTGCTGTGACCAAGAGGTCGGATTGCCGCCGGATTTTCGGCCACGACCGACGCCAGGAAATCGGACTTGAGCGACATGCCGTTGAGGTTGTCCAGAAGGACCGCCGGCCGGGCGTCGAGAAGCATGGAGCCGAGACGTTTCTCGAATTCCTCCGCGGAAGGTCCCATGGTCATCGCCGCAGGCTGCTCGCCAAAGGCGATGCCACAGATCGTTCGCGCCAGGAGCCCCTTGCCTGTACCTGCTCCGGACATCTCTGGCGCTGTAAAGAGCAGGGCCGGCGCCAGCGGCAAAGAAGGCCGGCAGACCGCCGTCAGCAATCCGCACAGAAGAGCGCTTTCATCGGCGCCCGGCGGCTGGTCGATATCGACGACCGAAGGCGATGACTCTGTCGCGAGAGTGCGCGGGGAATCGGCGAACGGAAAACTCTTGAAGTGATTCCTCAGACGATAGAGCGCCTGCGCGGCTTCGTCTCGCGACGGTCGCTCCGGGACGGCGATGTCCGCAACATCGACGCACCAGAGAAGCGTCGCAGGATCATAGCCGGTGACAGCGCGTATTGCGCCGCTGTCGTGGAGAGCCGGCGCAAAGCTGATGCCACGAAGAGGGCGCAACCCGGCGCCCTCGCCTTTGGCTAGCTCCAGATAGAGTTTCGCAACCTTGTCCGGCATCGTTATGAACTTCTGGAAAACCTTCCCAAACATTTTGACCAGCTCATAGGGTCGAAGCATGTCATGGACAAAGAGGAGCACTCTCTCGACATTCAGCGGAGCCAAAGTAGTTGCCCCGGTGGTCGGATCACAGACGAGGTAGACAGGACCGGCGCGGTCGAACAGATTTGGCACTGCCGAAAGATGCCGGGCGAGATCTGCAGCGACCACCGGAAGCTCCGCGCGGTCGACGTGAAACGCAATCCTGTCCTGAGCAGCGTCGGCTGTTCCCACATCGGGGGTGTCGTCCACACGGCTTGCCTCCATGTGCCACGACGCAGAGATCAGCATTCGGCGTAGCGCCGACTGATCGATGCCAACGGGCTGCGGCCTATCCTCCACGCCGAAGTCGGCAAGATCCCAGCCAGGTGGCCAGTCGTCCGGGACATCGACGATCTGGATGGATGCCGCACCGGCTTTCGCGGCTTCCTTTGCCACAGCCGCCGCGGCCTTCCGCCCCGGCGCATCGGCATCGGGCCAGATCACGACCGAGCGGCCACGCAGCGCCGACCAGTCTGCTCTGCCGACGGATTGCGCACCGCCCGGCCAAGATATTGCGACCAGCTCGGGGAAGATTTCGGCTGCTCGGTCGGCGGCCTTCTCGCCCTCGACGACAATCACAGGTGCATCTTCACGGGCTGCGAGCCGATCCAGACCGTAGATCGGGCGTGGCCCTTCCGGCCCTTTCCAGTGCCAACCCTGGCCATCGCAGGTGAAAGGAAGGACTTCCTTCCGGCCATTTGGAGGATCGAAGCGGCAGACAGCGAAGATCACCCGGGCATCAGCATCGCGATAGCGCCAGATCGCAGTGGGGATGCCATGGCGGGAGTGCCGGATAACGCTCGGCAGGGGGAGCGCTGCAGCCGTGGGCCCAGTGGGGGCCTCAGCTCTGCCGCACGCCGCCAGCGGCTCCAGAGGCGCGAAAGCATCAACGGCCCTGTTACCGTGCATGGCCGGCGTCCGTCATGCCGAGCATCCGGGCCAGCTGCCGCGCGCCCTCCGATTGCGATACGCCTGCTACTGCAGCGGCCAGGCTGACGGGATCACCGCCGCTTTCTCCGGTGGCGAAGTCGCACCAGACGCCCATCCGGCTGCCACGCAACCGCACCTTCAGGCTGTAACCAGCTTCCCCTCGCAAGCTGCCGACGATCCATTCGTTGCCGTGTGCCCGGCCACCTGGAAGCAGCCGGCCCAGGACGTCCTGCCAGCGAGCCAAGGCCGCTTGGTTGATCGCCGCAAAATCAACTTGGGCTCGGCGCATTGCGGCCGGACGTCGACCGATGTTGTTGGGCATGGGCTCGGATGCCTGGGCCGCAGAGGGCTTGCTACCGCTCTCAGGCTGGCGGCCGCAGTCATTGGAAACGGCATCAGGGCTATCGGAGGTGTCGATATCTGATGTGTCGTCAAGGTCGGGATGGATGCCGCAGCTGTAGCAACCGATGGCTCTATTTTTGGCAATATAGGCGGTATCGAACGATCTGCAGCTTTCGCAGATCAAGTCATTCGGCTCGATCATGAGGCTTCCCCTTGGGAGGCCAGACACGAGGCATGACAACGATGGAGCGCTAAGCTATAATTTATGCTTGGAGAAACTGCTCAGCGTCGACAGCCGTCGGGTGCCAGAGTGCCCGGCGGCATTTCAAATAGAGTTTTTTTTCAGGCGATCTCGCCTATCGTGCCCACGGCATGACGGCGACGTTCGCGGCACGGCGTCGACCGTCGCTTGCAGCTCCGACAAGCGCCACCGAGGGCAGCGCGGGGTCACGTAGTATGGCGGCGGCAAAAGGCCAATTTTGACATCCCGCCAGAAGGTCGAAAGGGCACGCCCCGTTTCGACCGCAGCAGCTGCTGCTGCCAGCAGAGGATCAGCCGCGACGTGCGGCTGAGCAGTCTTGCGGAGCCCCCCCGCCGGGGGCTGCTTCGATCCAATGTCCACGGAAAACCATCTCCGTTCAGGTGATGGTGTAGCTATCTATGGCAATGCATCGTCGTAGGGGACGCGGAACAATGGAGGAATTTTGGCCGTTTTTGCCTCCCATTTCTCCCCCTCCTCCGCCGAGAAAAAGAAACCGGTCACCGCTTCTGGCGCTTGGAATTGAGCGAACCTGTCGACCGACCGTGGGCCAAGATCAAGTGCCCCCAATTTACGCTTCGCCAGCAGCGCCCGAGCGGTATCGCGGACCTGATCTTGATTGGGCGGAACAAATTTATGCACGGGCCCTGCCATATAAACTCTTATATCGCCATTATTAAGGTCGACATAATCTGTTGTTATAAATTTCAGCGAAGAAAACTCGACTTTTATTAACTCCCTCATAATTCTAAATAAAATCCCTCCTCTGGTGGTCTTTAGCGTCTTCCCAGAAATATGTTGGTACAAAATCATTATGTCGGAGATTGCTCTCCGCAATGCCACATTGCCGGTCCGACCTAATTCAAGCTTCTTCTCCAGCTCCTCTCGATTTTTGCTAGAAGCAAGAACGGCCTGCTCAACTTTCTCAAGATACTTACGATGCGACTTCACAAAAGCTTGGTACTTGCGCTGCCGTGCCCACCATAGCTTTGCTATCTCTCGATCTTCCGGTGGCGGTACAGCAGTTTTTTTCCGCTGAGGGAGATGCGATATTAAGTAATTATATCTTATCCAGGAAATTTCTCTGGAGAATAAATCGGTATCTTCTTTGGTGGATTTAATTAATTCTGGACCCGTTTGGGCGGCGTTGAAAATTTCTGAAAGGTACTTCGTTAGACCACCTGGCATGCAACAAGACTCCGATATTGGGAGTGCTATGTCGCCAGGATTTGCACGAAACTCAGAGGCGTCGATTATTTTGGATTGAGTGTCACTTTTCCTTAGAACCCAAGGCTCCTCAAAAAAATCTCTATTGACATATACCATCCTTGCCATCCCAATTAAAAATAAAACTGAAATTCAGAAATAGATTTATATCCGAGAAGAAGAAAAGTATTTACCCTGCGCCCCTTAATTAATCGACGTCATCTCGGACGGGCATGAGCGCACGCCCCTGTATTTGCTGCACCAGCAGCGCCAGCGGGTTGGCTTCGACCGCATTCGCCGGCTCCGCCAGCGTGCCATAAACCTTCGGCGCCAGCTTCGCCGCTCGCCATTGACGCGCCCAGATGCGCAGCTTCACGACCTGCCAATTGTCCGGTGTGGCGCCATCGGCAAGATCGATCGTGTCGTCGATCATGGCGTGCTGCTGCGCCTCCCTCGCGCGCGCGATAGTCGTCCGGAATGCGTCGTCTGCAGCCATGCGCGCATAAACCGCCGTTTTACTTGGGCAGTCATTGCGAGCGCAGGCTTGGCCCATGCTCATGCCGCTGATGATGAGGTCACAGAGCCGGGCGACCGCCTCCGCATCGTCCGGCGATGGTTTCAGCGGCGGCCGCCCAGGACTATGCCGCTTGGCGGACTTCGACGGCAGCGGGCCGTGTGCCGTCTTGGGCATCTGTCGTGTCTGCGCCATTATCAGCCCCTTCGCCATCTCTCGAAAGCAGGGACCGCACCTCCTGCGCGGCCGGTCGCCAATGTCTAACACGGCACCCCGCCGAGCATCTACCAAAGCACCACAAAGGGCGGCACCTCGTCTTCTCCGCGGCATGGTGTGTTCTGTGAAATCGCGCGCTCTTTCCTCAACGACGATGGAACACGGGGACAGCTCCACTATGTTGGGTTCATCCTGGTTCCCGGCCTGGCATCTGGCAGGGATCGAGGGGAACACGCCGCAGGATCTTGGCCATAAGCTGCACCTCGGCTCAGTGCGCTTAGCTGGACTGGTCATCAATCGCTTTGCGATCGTCGCATAGCAGTCGATGGGCGCGAAAAACCTGCAAGCGAGATCCTCGCCCTCCAACAGGTATGACATGAGCCCTCCGAAGACTTGGCATTCAGAAGCCTGTCTTCTGACGGCTATTAGAAATTCCCAGCTTAACAGTCGCTGTGCTGCCGCCCCAAGATAACCCGCTGTACGCGATGTCACAGCGACAGCTGTCATCCTTCAGCTTGTCCTTTGACAGGCTGCATTGAGGGGGGCGCTCATGGAAATCACCGTCAACGGCGCTGTCCGCATCGTCGATGCCGAGCCGGACACCCCGCTCCTGTGGGTGCTTCGGGACAATCTCGGCCTGACAGGCACGAAGTACGGCTGCGGCCTCGCGCAATGCGGCGCCTGCACGGTGCTGGTGCAGGGATTGCCGGTTCGGTCCTGCGTCACGCCTGTCGAGAGCGTGGCGGGCCTGCCGGTCACCACCATCGAGACGGTGGAGCAAGATGACGTCGGCCGACGGATCGTCGAGGCCTGGGTCGCGCATCAGGTGCCGCAATGCGGCTACTGCCAGTCCGGGCAGGTCATGGCGGCGACGGCGCTGCTGAAGCAGGTGGCCGCCCCGAGCGACAGCGACATTGCCGCCGCGATGACCAATCTCTGTCGCTGCGGCACCTACAATGCCATCGCCGCCGCCATCCGCAACGTGGCACAGGGGTGAGGGCGCGGATCATGGACAGGCTCCTCCATCCCGCCGACAGCGATGCCGGGGACCAGCCCATCAGCCTGTCCCGTCGGGGCCTGCTGGGCGGCAGCATCGGCGCGCTGACCCTGGCCGTCGGCTTACGGCCCGTCGCCGCTGTCGCGCAGGCCGCGGCAACCCCCTTGGCGGCTGCATCGGCCCCGGCCGGGCCACCCTTCAATCCTTTTACAGCGTTGCTGCAGATCCGTTCCGACAGCACCGCCTTTCTGCAGGTCCCGGTGATCGAGGGCGGCCAGGGCATTTTTACCGGCCTGGCGCAGGTCTGCGGCGAAGAGCTCGACCTCGATCCGGCGCACTTCGTTGTGCAGTGCGCTGAGCCCGGGCCCGGCATCGCCGCGCTGGGAACACGGCTGAGCACGGGCGGCAGCAGCTCGATGTGGCGCAACTTCATGCCCATGCGGCGGATGGGTGCCACCAGCCGGGCGATGCTGATGCAAGCTGCTGCGGTCCGCTTCGAGGTGCCGGTGGACAGCCTGTCGACCAGCGACGGCAAGGTGATCCATGCAGCGTCGGGACGCCATGCCGATTACGGTGATCTGGCCGGCGAAGCTGCCGAGTTGCCGGTCCCGGTGGATGTGCCGCTGCGCTCCGCCGACAGCTTTCGCTGGATCGGCAAGTCGGTCCCCCGCATCGACATGCAAGACAAGTCGACCGGCAAGGTCGTCTACAGCATCGATCTGACGATCGACGGCATGCTCCAGGCCGCCGTCCAGCACGCATCGCGGCTTGGGATGCAGCCGGTTCGCCTGCTGAACGAAGCTGCGGTTCGCCAGATGCCCGGCGTACATTCCGTGCATCTGCTGTCCGGCTGCGTTGCGGTAGTCGCCGACCGCTGGTGGCGTGCGCACCGTGCCGTGCAGTCGCTGCGCGCGGAATGGAAAGAGGCCACGGGCGACACGCCGCGCCCGATGCCGGCTGACTTCTCGACCGAGCAGTTGCGCCAGGACATGCTGGCGGCGCCGGGGCCGGGCTTTCTGGCGGAAGCGGCGGGCGATGCCGCGGCGGCGATGGGCCGCGCCGCCAAGACCCTGGAGGCGGTGTATGATGCGCCCTTCCTGGCGCATGCGCAGCTGGAGCCGCCCTCGGCCATCGCCTCCTGGGATGCGGCGAGAGGCCGGCTCGAGCTCTGGATGTCCAACCAAGCCTCGCTCCTGTTCCGCGATGCCGCTGCGAAGTTCGCGGGCATTGCGCCGGAGAATGTCACGCTGCACTCGCCCATGGTTGGCGGCTTCTTCGGACGCTACTTCTTCTACGACGAGAGCAACCCCTATCTGCAGGCGATTGCGCTGGCGAAGGCCGTTGGCCGCCCCGTCAAGGTGATCTGGAGCCGCGAGGAAGAGTTTCTGCGGGACGCCCTGCGGCCCGCGGTGCTGGTGCGCTTCAAGGCGGGTCTTGATGCACAAGGCATGCCGCTGGCGCTGGAATCGGAATCGGTCTCGGATGGGCTTTACGCTCGCATGTATGGCGCAGCCTACGACAAGTTCGATCCCACCGTGGTCGAAGGCATCGCCAAGAAGGTCTACGCCATCCCGAACCGGCGCATCGCGCATGTGATGCACCGCTATCCGCCGATGATCGGCGCCTGGCGCTCGGTGGGGCACTCTTTCAACGATTTCTTCATGGAAAGCTTCACGGACGAGATGGCCGATGCCGGCGGCATCGACCCTTTCGAACTGCGCCGCCGCATGGTGGCCCGCAGTCCCCGGCATGCCACCCTGCTCGAAGCCGTGGGCGATCTCTCCGGCGGCTGGCGGCGCGGACCCTTCACGGCGGAGGATGGCAGCCGGCGTGCGCGGGGCGTTGCCATGGCCTCGCCCTTCGGCACGGAGATGGCCACCATCGCCGAGGTCTCGATCGCCGAAGGCCAGGTCAAGGTGCACCATGTCTGGGTCGCGGTGGATCCCGGGCGCGCCATCAATCCGGCCATCATCGAGGCGCAGATGAACTCGGCGGTCGCGCTCGGCCTGTCCTCGGCGCTGTTCGAGGAGGTGGTCTATGAGCGCGGCATGCCGCGCGCCAGGAACTATGACGGCTATCCGATCCTGACGCCGGACCGGATGCCCGAGGTCCACGTCCGCATCGTCGAGAGCGGCGCCCCGATGACCGGCGTCGGCGAACCCGGCGTCCCCGGCGTGCCGCCGGCGGTGATCAATGCCGTGGCTGCTCTGACAGGGCAGCGCGTCCGACGCCTCCCGCTGGCGCGGGCCAGCCTGGGCGGTTCCGTCTAGGCCACCGATGCTTCGTCACGCCTCCTGCCAGGCAGCATGCCGATGCTGCCGGAGGCTTCGCAATGATCCCCCCTTCACGGTAGACGCACATTGAAACGGCTTCTCGCCAGCCTGGCGATCCCTGTCATCGCCGTCCTTGCCGTCGGCGCCTGGTTCACGACCCGCATCCCGGCTTCGCCTTTCGACGGGCAAGGCAAATCCAGCCTATCCACGACGCTGGAACGCGGCGAATACGTAGCGCGGCTGGGTGACTGCGTCGCCTGCCACAGCACCGAACGCGGCGCGCCCTTTTCCGGCGGGCTGGCGATGGGCACGCCGCTGGGCACCATCTTCACCACCAACATCACGCCGGACAAGGCAACGGGCATCGGCAGCTATACGCTGGCGCAATTCGACAATGCGGTGCGGCGCGGCGTGGGCCCGGACGGCCGGCGCCTCTACCCCGCCATGCCCTACCCGTCTTACGCGCGGCTCAGCGATGACGACGTCAAGGCGCTCTACGACTACTTCATGAACCACGTCCAGCCGGTGCAGCAGGCCAACCAGGCCAGCACCATCCCCTGGCCGATGAACATGCGCTGGCCGCTTGCCCTGTGGAGCGCCGCCTTCACCGACGGCAGGGTCTACCGCCCCGACCCGTCGCGGGACGCCTCGTGGAACCGGGGCGCCTATCTGGTCGAGGGACCAGGCCATTGCGGCAGCTGCCACACTCCCCGCGGCCTCGCGATGCAGGAGGAAGCCCTGGACGGGTCGGCCAAAGCCTATCTTTCCGGGGCGCTGCTGGACGGATGGTATGCGCCGAGCCTGCGCAATGACCACAATACCGGCCTCGGGCGCTGGAGCGAGGAGGACATCGTCGCCTATCTGAAGCAGGGCCGTAACCGCCATGGCGTCGTCTTCGGCTCGATGATGGAGGCCTTCAACAACTCCACCCAGTTCATGACCGACGATGATCTGCAGGGTATCGCACGCTACCTGAAGTCCCTGCCGGGCGACCCTGACAGGGATGGCCCGCCCTGGCAGCCGGACAGCGCGACGACGCAGATGCTCAGCAGCGGTGCGGCGCCGGCGATGCCAGGGGCGGCAACCTACCTGGCCCGTTGCGCCAGCTGCCACGGGCGTGACGGCATGGGCCGGGGGGCGTGGATCCCGCCGCTGGCCGGGGCCACGTCGCTGCTGGCGCCGGATGCAAGCTCGGCAATCAACATCACCCTGAACGGTGGCGGCCGCGTGGTGGCCGGGGGCGTGTCCGACGCCTACCGCATGCCGGCACTGCGCAGCCAGCTATCGGACGGGCAGATTGCGGAGCTGCTGACCTTCCTGCGCGGCGCCTGGGGCAACAAGGCAGCAGCCGTGACCGCGGCGGAGGTTGGTACGCTGCGCCAGCACACCAACCCGGCGAGCAGCGAGGTGATCGTGCTGCAGATGCGCTGACACGCGCGCCGCCGCCAGCGCCGATGCGCCGGCGGTGGTCCAGGGTTGGCGCCAGGCGATCCTGTCCTAGTTCCGCGGCACCCCCGCATCCGCCAGAATTCGTCCCCATTTGCCAAGCTCGGTGGCAGCGAACTGCCCCATCTCCTCCGGTGATGAGGCGACGACGTCGATGCCCAGATTGCGGAAGAAGACCACGCCGGCGGGGCTGCGGATGGCCTCGACCAGCGCGCGGTTCAGCCGCTGCACCGCGGCATCGGGCGTGCCGGCCGGCGCGAAGATGCCGTTCCACGACGCGAAATCCATGCCCGCCAGGCCGGATTCCTGCATCGTCGGCAGGTCCGGCACCGCTTGGCTGCGGGTCTTCGTGGTCACTGCGATAGCCCGCAGGTCGCCGGTCTTCAGGTGCCCGGCAGTCGGCCCCAGATCCGTCACCACGAATTGCAGGCGCCCGCCCAGTAGATCCGTGATCGCCTCCGGCGTACCGCGATAGGAGATCTGCTCGCCGCGGATCCCCGCTAGCTTCAGCAGCAGGTGGGCCGCGGCCAAGCTTCCGGTGTTGCCGGTGCCAAAGTTCAGCGTGCCGCTGCTCTCCTTCGCATAGGCGATGAACTCCTGCAGGGTTCTGGCGGGGAATTTAGGCGAGACGAACAGGATCAGCGGGCTGGTGCCGATCAGCGTGACCGGCACGAAGTCGCGGATCGGATCATAGCCGGGATCGCGCAACAGATGCGGATTGGCTGAATGCGTCGAGTTCGTCGCATAGAACAGCACGCTTCCATCACCCGGCATCCGGGCCGCGGACCGCGCGCCGATCGCGCCATTGGCCCCGGCCATGTTCTCCACCACGGTGGCCTGACCCAGCTTCTGTGCTGAATGCTCGCCCAGGAAGCGCGCCATCGCATCCGTGGCGCTGCCGGCAGGGAAAGGCACGATGGCGCGGATCGGACGGCTGGACGGCGCCTGTGCCCCTGCCAGCCGCGGCGCGGCGGTCGCGGTGAGGGCAGCAGCCGCCAGCCGCAGCAGCCAGCGGCGCCCTGGATCGTTCTGCATGGTCGTTTCCTCAGGTCCGTTTTGGGACTCTGGTTGAGGGGGAGCTAGAGGACGCCTTCCGCGTGAAGGCGCTCGATGTCGGTGGCGGAAAAGCCGAGCCAGTCGCCGAAGACGGCGCCGGTATCGCGCCCGATCTCGCCGGCAGGATCGATCTGCGGCAGGTCCGAGCCGTCGAAGCGAAGCGGTGAATTGGGCAGCACGACGCGGCCCAGCACCGGGTGGTCCACCCATTCCAGCGCGCGTCGGCTGTGCATATGCGCGTCGGTCGCGACCTCGCCCAGGTCGCGTACCGGGGCGCAGGGCACGCGGTGCCGCACCAGCAGCGCGTGCAGATCGTCGCGCCGGAAGCCTGCGGTGAAGGCGCTGACGATCTCGTCCACCTCCGCCATGCGAGCCACGCGATCCTTCAGGCTGGCATAGCGTTGATCGGCGCCGAGGTCGGTGCGTCCCATCGCCTGCAGCAGCGAATGCCAATGCGCCTCGCCGACGCAGATGATGGCCAGATGGCCGTCTTGCGTGGGGTAGACGTTGTAGGGACACTCGGCGAGGCCGCCATGCTGGTTGCCGGTGCGCGCCGGGACCGCTCCTTTGGTGGAGTACCAAAGGCCGAGGCTGGAACTGAGCGAAGCATACACCGCCTCCTGCATGGCGACCTCGACGAGACGGCCGCGTCCGGTTCGCTCCCGCTCGAACAGCGCGGTGACCAGGGCGCCGTAGAGATGCACGCCGCCGAGGAAATCACACAGCGCTGGGCCGGCCTTGACCGGTGGGCGGTCCGGAAAGCCGGTGATCGACATGATCCCGGTCATCGCCTGCACCGTCAGATCCATGGCCGGCTTGTCGCGGTTCGGCCCCGACAGGCCATAGCCGGAGCCCTGCGCATAGATCAGCCGCGGATTGATCTGGCTGAGCACCTCGAATCCGGCGCCCAGCCGGTCCATGGCGCCGGGGGCGAAGTTCTCCAGCAGCACATCCGCCCGCGCTACCATCTGCTTAAGGAGGTCGAGCCCCGCCGGCGTCTTAAGGTTGATTGTCACGAACTGCTTGTTGGAGTTCAGCATGGCGAAGGGCAGCGCGCCGCCGCCCACTGAGCCACGCCTGCGCAGATGCTCGCCCCCGGGCGGCTCCACCTTGATCACCCGGGCGCCCGCCATGGCCAGCAGGAAGCCGCAATATGGGCCGTTATAGATTTGCCCAAGATCCAGCACCGTCACCCCGGCCAGCGGCAGGGCGCGCGACTCCTGCTGCGGCACCGCGGCCTGCGGCTGGCCCTCGTCCTGGCCCATGCATCCTCCCTCTGCCGCCTTGAGCGGCTCGTTGTCGCCTTGCCGCCTTGAGGCGGCTTGTCGTCACCAGGACCTGCATCCCGGGAAGTCGGTGCCGGAAGCGCCTCAGACCTCCAGGTCGGGCGGCGCCTGCGGTTTGATATGCGCCACATAGGCGTCGAGGTGCCGCGCCATCCGGCGCGCCGCCGCCTCTCCATCACCCTTCTGGATCGCGTCGAGGATGCGGCGATGGACGCGCCGCACCGCGACGCGCACTTCGGGCAGGTTGTAGGGCTCCTCGAGTCCTGTCGCCTCGTGCATCAGGCTGCTGACCGCCTTCCAGATGCCGATCAGCAGCTCGTTGCGGCTGGCGACAACCACTGCCAGGTGCCAGTCGACGTTCATATGCGTCCAGGCGGAGACACCGACGGAATCATCCTCGAAGCGGGCCTGGATCTGCGCCAGCCGGGCGAGGTCTTCCTCCGTGCGGTTCAGCGCCGCCAACCGCGCCAGCTGCGGCTCGATCGCGCTGCGGGTTTCCAGCAGCGCGCCGAAGCGCACCCGCTGCCCACGGGTGAACAGCCGGATGGACCGCTCCAGCATGTCGGCCCCTGGCAAATGCGGCACGGATCCGCCACCGCGGCCGGAGCGGGTGCGCACCAGGCCCTCCACTTCCAGCAAGCGCAGCGCCTCGCGCACCGAGGCGCGGCTGACGCCCGACATGTCGGCCAGCGCCCGCTCGTTCGGCAGCGGCGCGCCCTCGGCCAGGGCACCGGTCAGGATGCCCTCCCGCAGCCTGTCGGCCAGGACGTTGGAGGCCTTCTGGGCCTGCACGCCCGTCAGCAGTGATCGCATCGGCGAGGTTTGGTCCATGCGCCCATCATAAGCAGCGGCATCGGTCCGTCAATTATTAAAGGTCAGACCTTTATTGACTGTCTGACCCGACCATGCTCCGGTGCGGTCAACGGCGCGCCGGACAGGAAGGGCGCGGGGAGGAAGATCCATGGAGAAAGACGCCGCATTGGGTGCGTGGGAACTGCCCCACGAGCTGCGGATGCTGCGCGACAGCGTGCGCCGCTTCATGCAGGAGGAAGTGCGCCCGGCCGAGGATGGGCTGCCCCATGATGCGACCCGGCTGCCTGCGGAAACGCTGAAGCGGCTCCAGGCCAAGGCCCGGCCGCTCGGGCTGTGGCAGATCGAGTCGCCTGCCGAATGGGGCGGTGCGGGGCTGGGCCTTCTGGGGCAGGCGGTCGTTGCCGAAGAGTCCTCCCAGTGCAAGATGGGCGCCTATATCCCGGCCGGGCATGCCTTCGGCTGGGATCCGCCGAACGTCATCTTCCGCGGCACCGAGGATCAGATACGGCGCTACGCGGTGCCGGTGATGGAAAGCGGCGACAAGAGCTTCGTCGCCATCTCCGAGCCCGGCGGCGGATCGGATCCGGGTCGCGCCATCGAGACGCGCGCCGAGCGCCGCGGCGATCGCTACATCCTCAACGGCACGAAGACCTGGATCTCCGGCGTCGGCGATTCAGACTGGGGCGTGCTGTTCGCGCGCACCGGGCCCGGCAAGGGGCGCGACGGCATCACCGCCTTTGTCGTGGAGAAAGGCTTCAAGGGCTTCTCCTACAAACCAATCCCGGTGATCCGCAGCTATTCGCCCTACGAGATCAGCCTGGTCGATTGCGAGGTGCCGGTGGAGAACCGGCTGGGCGAGGAAGGCGGCGGCTTCAAGCTGGCCGAAACCTGGCTAGTGCATGCCCGCGTCCCTTATGCGGCGGCGGTGATCGGCGTGGCCCAGGCGGCCCTGGCCTTGGCCATCGACTGGGCGCGCAACCGCGAGGTGTTCCGCAGCAAGCTGGCGGACAAGCAGGCGATCCAATGGATGATCGCCGATTCCGAGATCGAGCTGCGGGCCGCGCGGCTGCTGGTCTACCAGGCGGCTTGGCACGGCGACCTCGGTCGCGACATCAAGATGGAGACCTCCATTGCCAAGGTCTACGCGACCGAGGCCGCGGGACGCGTCGTCGACCGCTGCATGCAGATCTTCGGCGGTCTCGGCGTCGCCCAGGAAATGCCGCTGGAGCGTTGGTATCGCGAATTGCGGATCAAGCGGATCGGTGAAGGGCCGTCCGAGGTCCACCGCATGGTGGTCTCGCGCGAGCTGCTGAACAGCCAGACCAGGAGCTAGCCCTTATGTCGATCGACTTCACGCTCGATGATGGGGGGATCGCGACCATCGTCATCAACCGCCCCGACCGCATGAACGCCATGGACGCCGAGCATTACCGCGGCCTGTCCGAAGCGTGGCAGCGGGTGCGCGACGACCCGGCGGTGCGCGTCGCCATCGTCACCGGCGCGGGGGAAAAGTCCTTCAGCGCCGGCGCCGACATCAAGAGCTTCCTGACCGCACCGCCAACCTTCTCCGATATGTGGCTGACGCAGAAGGACCAGCTGCTGAACCGTGGGCTGGAAGTGTGGAAGCCCATCATCGCCGCGGTGAACGGCTATTGCCTGGCGGGCGGCATGACGCTGCTGATGGCGACCGACATCCGCATCGCCGCCACGCATGCGACCTTCAACGTCGCGGAGGTGAAGCGCGGTATCGTGCCCGGCAATGGCGGCACCCAGCGCATCCTGGAACAGCTGCCCTACCCCATCGCCATGGAAATGCTGCTGACCGGCGACGCCATTGACGCCGCGCGCGCGGCGCAGTTCGGGCTGGTCAATGCCGTGGTGCCGATGGCGGAGCTGATGGCGACGGCGCGGCGCTATGCCGAACGCATCGCCGCCAATGCGCCGCTGGCAGTGCAGGCGGCGAAGGAGCTGGCGGTTCGTTCCCGCGACGTCGATCGCGGCACCGGGCTGCGCATGGAAAGCCTGGTCAACCGGCTGCTGCAATGCACCGCCGATGCGACGGAAGGCCCCGCCGCCTTCGCCGCCAAGCGGCCGCCGCAGTTCCGCGGGGCGTGAGCCATGGCGCACCGCATGGTCATCGCCGGCATCGGCCAGACCGAATACGGCCGGCATCCCGGGCGTGACACGCTGTCCCTGAATGTCGAGGCCTGCCGCAAGGCCCTGTCCGATGCCGGCATCGCCAAATGCGCGGTGGACGGGTTGCTGGTGAAGGTGCCCACCTCCCGCTACGAGGCGATGTACGGGCAGAAGCTGGCCGAGGCGATGCGGTTGCAGCCACGGGTCGGCGGCGTCTGGGACCAGGGCGGCGCGGCGCCGATCAGCATGATCTCCTTCGCTTGCATGGCGATCGAGGCCGGGCAATGCGAGGTGGCCATCGTCGCCCTGGCCGACAATCCCAAGACCGGCACCCGCCAGGCCTATGAGAAGGGCTGGGGCGATGATGCCGTGCACGGCTGGTTCGGCGTGGCGGCCGGCTACGGCATGATCCTTCAACGTCACATGCAGGCCTATGGCACGCGGCCGGAGCAGCTCGGCGCCATTGCTATCGCCTGTCGCAACAACGGTGCGCGCAACCCGCATGCGCAACTCCGCAAGCCGTTGACCATGGACGACTACATGGCGTCCCCCATGATCGTGGAACCGCTGCGGCGTGACGACATCTGCCTGGTCTCCGACGGCGCCTCGGCCGTGGTGGTGATGCGCGAGGACCGCGCCCGCCAGCTGGGCGTCGCGACACCGGTGCCGATCCTGGGTTACGGCCAGGCGCATACCTCCTGGGACGTGGCGCTTCGCCCGGACCTGACCAGCACGGCGGCGCGGCAATCGGCGAAGACCGCCTTTGCCATGGCCGGGCTGGCGCCCGCCGATATCGACGTGGCGCAGATCTATGACTGCTACACCGTCGCCGTGCTGATGACGCTGGAAGACTACGGTTTCTGCGCCAAGGGCCAGTCGGGCCGCTTCGTCGAGGCTGGCGGCATCGAACTGGGCGGCACGCTGCCGATCAACACCAGCGGCGGCCTGCTCTCCGAGACCGGCCTGCCCGGATTGCAGATGGTGATCGAGGGGGTGCGGCAGATGCGGGGCAGCTCGTGCAACCAGGTCGCCGATGCGCGCCGCTGCCTGGTCAGCAACCAGGGCGGCATGATGACCACGCACGCCACCATGATCCTGGGACGCTAGCCATGGCGGATTTTCCGGCGCCCGAACGCACGCCGCTGACCGAACCCTATTGGGCCGCGCTGCAGGAAGGCCGGCTGACCTTCCAGCGCTGCCAGCAATGCCGGCATGCCTGGCTGCCGCCGAGGGGTGAGTGCCCGGAATGCCTGGAGGCGGATTGGGCCTGGGAGCAGGCCTCCGGTGCCGGCCGCCTGGTCAGCTGGGTCATCTATCACCGCGCCTTCCACGACTGGTTCCGTGACCTGGTGCCCTACAACGTCGCCATCGTCGAGCTGGAGGAAGGGCCGCGGCTGATCAGCAGCGTGCTGCCGCCCGGCCCCGCGCGCATCGACCAGAAGCTGGCGCTGGAGATCGGCGCGGTCGCCGGGATGAACGTGCCGCGCTTCCGCTGCATCGCTGAATAAGGACAGGGAGAACCCCATGACCGGCACTGACTCCTGGCTGATCACCGGCTGCTCCAGCGGCTTCGGGCGGGAGATCGCGCTGGAGGCGATCCGGCGTGGCTTCGATGTTGCCGCCACCGCCCGGCGGGTGGAGGAGATCGCCGATCTGGTGGCGCTGGCGCCGGATCGGGTCGTCGCCCTGCCGCTCGACGTCACGCAGCCGGTGCAGCGCGAAGCCTGCGTGGCGGCGGTGACCCAGCGCTTCGGCGGCATCGGGACGCTGGTCAACAATGCCGGCCGCGGCTACCTGGCCGCCATCGAGGAGGGCCGCATGGAAGATGTGCGGCAGCTCTTCGAGGTCAATCTCTTCGCACCACTGGAACTAACCAGGCTGGTGCTGCCGGGGATGCGGCAGCGCGGCCAGGGCCGCATCGTCAATATCTCCTCGATTGGCGGGCTGGTCGCCAATCCCGGCTCCGGCTTCTACGCTTCGACCAAATTCGCGCTGGAGGGCTGGTCGGAGGCGCTGTCGAAGGAGGTGGCGCCGCTCGGCCTGCAGGTGATGCTGGTGGAGCCGGGTCCGTTCCGCACCGCCTGGAACGACCGCTCCCTGGCGCGGGGACAGGCGGAGCTCGCCGATTACGCCGGCACCGCGGGGCAGCGGATGCGCGAACTGGGTGATCCTGCGCGGCAACAGCCTGGCGATCCGGCGCGGGCTGCGGAGGTCATCCTGGACGCGGCCCTGGCGGCCTCGCCACCGGCGCGGCTGGTGCTGGGTGCCTCGGCGATGCGTAGCGCCCGGGCAAAGCTCGCGGCCCTGGCCTCGGACCTGGACGCCTGGGAAGCCGCTTCCGGCGCCACCGACTTCGCCGACGCGTCGTGAGGCGCTGCTGTTGCGCGGCGCGGCAGGGACGCCCGCCGCGCCGAGCTCAGTTCAGCTTGGTGCGCCGGTGAACGACACCTTGGACAGTGGCAGGCTGCGGATCCGGCGGCCGAGCAGCACCGACAGGGCATTGGTCACCGCCGGCGGCACCCCCGGCACTCCCGGCTCGCCAACCCCACCCATGGGCGCGCCGCTTTCGATGATACGCACATGCACCCTGGGCATGCGGTGCATCGGCAGGATCGGGTAGCCATCGTAGTTGCGCGCCCGCGGCAGGCCTGCTTCGAAGACCATCTCCTCGTACAGCGCCGTCGACAGGCCGTTGCCGACCGCCGAGCGGACCTGCGCCTCGACGATCGCCGGGTTCACGACGCGGCCCGGATCGATCGCGACCCAGATGTCGTGCACCACGATCTCGCCGCCGGTGATGGAAACCTCGGCGATGGTCGCGACCTCGGTGCCGAAGGGGGACACCATGGCCACGCCGCGGGCCCGGCGGGAGCCGTCGCCCGCGGTATAGGGACCGCGTTTCCAGCCGCCCGACATCTCGCCCACCGCGCGCAGCAGATGGGTCAGCCGCGCGTTGCCCGACAGCAGCTCCATGCGCAACGCGTAAGGATCCTGGTTTCCGGCATCCGCCATCTCGTCGAAGAAGGTCTCGTAGAGGAAGCCGTTCATCGACTCGCCGACCGAGCGCCAGAAGCCGATCAAGGCCGGGTATTGCAGCACGACCTGGGTGACGCGCCCGTTCGGGATGGCATAGGGCTTGCCGGCGATGCCCTCGACGGCGGTGGGATCGACCTTGTCGAGCGGCATCTTGTTGACCCGGAAGCGCGGGCCTTCGCCCTTGACCTCGGCCTCCAGCGCCACCGGCTTGCCGCGCGCATCCAACCCGGCGCGGAAGCGGACCACGCCCATCGGCCGCAGGGTGTCCCGCAGGAATTCCTCCTCCCGGCTCCAAATCAGCTTCACCGGCCGGCCGACCGCCTTGGCCAGCAGGATGGCCTGGGGAAAGGGATTGGAGGCCTCGTAGAGGAAGTGGCGCCCGAAGAAGCCGCCCAGCAGCGGCGAGTGCAGGCGGATCTTCGCGGGATCGAGCTGGGCGACGGCGGCGGCCGCGCGGAGAAAGGCGTCCGGCGCTTGGTTCGGCGCCCAGAGGTCCAGCGTGCCATCGGCATTGAAGCGGGCGGTGGCCGAGGGTGGCTCGAGCTGGGCATGCGCGATCAGCGGCGCGTCATAGACGGCCTCGAGCCGGGTTGCGGCCGCCGCCAGCGCGGCCGCCGAATTGCCGGTGGTCGCAGCCTCGAAGACCGGGCCGGTGCCGTCCGCCAGCCGTTGCCGCAGCGCCACCGTCGAGAAATCCGCAGGCATCGCCGGGAAGCCACGCGCCTTGCCGGGCTCGGCCTCGTTCCAGCTGACCTGAAGCGCCTCGGCCGCGCGCCGCGCGCGCCACCAGCGGTCGGCGACGACGCCGATGGCGCCCGGCAGCCGGTGCAGCGAATACACCCCGCGCATGGCCAGCACCGCAGCCTCGTTGCGGATGATGCCCGGCTCGCAGCCCAGGCGCGGGGCGTGCCGCACAGCGGCGAGCAGCATCCCCTCGACCTGGATGTCGATGGCATAGACCGCGCGGCCAGTGGATTTGTCGGGCACGTCGAGCCGCGCGATCCCCTTGCCGATCCATCGGAAGGCCGCGTCGGCCTTCAGCGTCACCTGATCGGGAACAGGCAAGGCGAGCGCATCGGCGGCAAGGTCTCCATAGTTGAGCGAACGGCCGGAGGCGGCATGGATCACGCGGCCGGGCTCGGTCGTCAGCTCGGCGATGGGCGCGCCGAGGCGGCTTGCCGCAGCCTCGATGAGCATCCGCCGGGCCAGCGCGCCCAGGCGGCGCATCCGCGTGTAGCTGGAGCGAACCGAGGTGCTGCCGCCGGTGAAGCGCAGCCGGCCGTTGACCACCAGATAGTCGGGGCCCGGCGGCGCGCTGACCACGGTGAAGCGAGCGGGGTCGGCGTCGAGCTCCTCGCCGACGATTTGCGCCATGGCGGTGTAGATGCCCTGGCCGCCTTCGATGAAGGGGCTCTGCAGCACCACGCTGCCATCCGGGCGGATTTCCAGGAAGGCGGGCACCCGGGTTCCGGCCTCGATGGCGGGAGCCAGCGCCTGGGACCTGGCGCTGCCGCCCGGCAGGGTGAAGCCCAGCACCAGCGCGCCGAGCGAGGCACCGAGGACGCCGCGGCGCGACAGGTTGACCGGCGGATCTGCGGCGAGTTCCGCGTCGACAACATGGGGATCGAAGCCAGCGGGCGCAGCGGTGCCGGCGGGGATCATGCCTTGGCTGCCTGCTGCACGGCCGCGACGATGCCGTTGTAGGTAGCGCAGCGACACAGATTGGCCATGCTGCCGAGGATGTCCTCCTCCGACGGGCTCGGATTGGCCTTGAGCAACGCCACCGCGGCCATGACCTGCCCCGATTGGCAGTAGCCGCATTGCGGCACCTGATGGGCGATCCAGGCGTCGATCACCTTGCTGCCGACGGGATCGGCCGCGGCCGCCTCGATCGTCACGATATCGGCGCCGGCCATGCTATCGACCGGTGTGACGCAGGAGCGGACAGCCTCGCCATCGACCAGCACCGTGCAGGCGCCGCACTGCGCCAGGCCGCAACCGTATTTGGTGCCGGTCATGCCCAGTTCTTCCCGGATGACCCAGAGCAGCGGCGTTTCCGGCTCGACATCGATGTCGTGCGTCGTGCCGTTGATGCTCAACTGCATGGTCATTCTCCTGGCAGGATCGGCAGAGGCTCGCCCCGCAGCGCATCCTTCGAAGCGGGGTCGGACGGGACGATGGCGGGGCCGCACGCGGCCCACCCTCTGGCCCAACATTCCAGCAATCCTACCGCCGCCACCGACGGCGCATTAGCCACGGCTTTCCGCTAGCTAGCATTAGGCAGGCTTATCAATTTCATTGAATCGGCAGGTCGGGTCACATGAGAGGCGGCAGCCCTGCTGCACCCCGCTGCACCTTGGTGACGAGGTTCGCTGAAGAGCACCGGCTCCCAAAACTGCCCCGCATGGCCTTCGGCGCCGTTGCCCTCCCCTCGATAACGACGGCCGATGCCGGGTGAGGATCAAACGCTTTCTGGGAAGAGCTGCCAACCTATTAGTCAGCCTAATAACTTCATGCAGTTCTGGCCCCCTAATCCAAAAATTACTGCTGGGCCATCTTCTGAACGAGACCATGCCTGAGCACAGCCATCCTCGTGGATCGTTTTTGCCCAGGACGCCCGCCAGCAGTCCACCTTTGCGCCAAGGACCAGCCTTCATGAGAAACCTGTTCGTGGCCGTCGCGGCGGCGGCGCTTGGTGCCTCCGGCACTGCCCTGGCCCAAAGCGGCACGGCGCCCCGGGTCTCACCGCCGGCGGTCTACCAGGTTGCCCCGCCGATGGGCCGCTACACCGACGAGGTTCTGTTCGGCGAGGTCTGGCGGCGGGAAGGGCTCAGCCCCCGGGATCGCAGCCTGCTGGTTGTCTCGACGCTGATCGCCAATGGCCGAGCGGCGCAGCTGCGTGGCCATGTCGGGCGGGCGCTCGACAATGGCGTGAAGCCAGCCGAGATCGCTGAGATCGTGACGCATCTCGCCTTCTATGCCGGCTGGCCTGTCGCCGTTTCTTCTGTCCAGGAGATCAAGGCTGTCTTCGACCAGCGGAAGATCGAGACCCCCGATTTCGGTGCCGAGCCGCTGCCGGTCGACGCTGCTGCCGAAGCGCGGCGCAAGGCTGACCTCCAGGCCACCGCCGGTGCCGCCGCGCCGCCGCTGGCCGAGCTCACCGACCGCGTGCTCTTCGCCGACCTCTGGCGGCGCCCCGATCTGACGCCGCGCGACCGCAGCCTGGTCACTATCGCAGCGCTGATCGCCAACGGTGCATCGGAGCAACTGCCGTTCTACGTCAATCGGGCCATGGATGCAGGGCTGACCGCGGCGCAGCTGTCGGAGGCGGTGACGCATCTGGCCTTCTATGCCGGTTGGCCGCGCGCCATGTCGGCGGTGCCGGTGGTGCAGAAGATCCTGGCAGATCGCACGGCACCGCCCGCGGCCACCGGCTTGCGGCTGCAGCGCCATGCGGCGGGTGCGACCACGACAGGGCCCGCCGCCAATTTTACCGGAACCGTGCGCGTCGCCTCCCGCTTCCAGGCCGAGAGCCCGGCGCGGGTCGGTGGCGGCCTGGTCAGCTTCGAGCCAGGGGCACGGACCGCCTGGCACACGCATCCGCTCGGCCAGACGCTGGTCGTCACCGCCGGCTGCGGCCGCGTTCAGGCAGAGGGCGGGCCCGTCGAGGTCATCCGGCCCGGCGATGTCGTGTGGATTCCACCAGGTGTGCGGCATTGGCATGGAGCCGCCCCCGACACCGCCATGAGCCATCTGGCGGTTGCCGAGGCGAGCGAAGGCGTCAGCGTGCGCTGGATGGAGCAGGTGAGCGACCAGCAATATGACGGGGCCGCCGGCAATGCCGGTCGCTGTGGCGGCTGAGCTGTCTGGAAAGATGATGCCTGCGGGATCGATCCTGGCGGGACGGCGACGGCTGCTGGCCGCCGCCGCAGGCAGCTTCGGCCTGGCCTTTCTGCCCGCAGGCAAGCTCGGGGCGCAGGCGCGCCGAGGTTCGTCCCGGCATGCGTTGACCGTCTACTTCACGCGAACGGGCAATACCCGGCAGCTGGCGGAAGCCATCCATCGGCAGGTGGGTGGCGACTTGATCCGCGTGGAGACACTCGAGGCCTATCCCGAGGACTATCAGGCGACGGTGCAACAGGCCCGGCGCGAGCGCGACAGCGGCCGTTGGCCTTCGATACGGCCGCGGATCGCCGACATCCGCCGATACGACATGATCTTCCTGGGCTCGCCAATCTGGGGCGACCACCTGAACCCGCCGATGAAGCGCTTCCTGGCCGATCATGACCTCGCAGGGCTGAGGATCGCACCCTTCGTGACCTACAAGGTCAGCCGGATGGGCCAGGTCCGCCGGAACGTCATGCAGATCGCACCGCGGGCCCGGCTTCTGGATGGCCTGGCCGTCCGCGATGACGCGGTGGCGCCGTCGAAGGCCCGCGCGAAGGCATGGGCGCGCCGTGCGTTGGGCGTTCAAGGCGATACGGGCTGACCGCCCCAAGCATTGCCCCCTCGGCCGGCGCGACCAGCGTCAGCCTGCCGTCGTGCCCTGAGCAAGCCGTGAGAAGCTGGACAGCGCGGTGCGGATCGTCGCCGGCTCGCGATCCAGCGGCATGTTCGCCGCGTCCGAGACGCCGTCCAGGGCACCGGGCCGATCCGCCGTCGTGGAGGCGAAGACCGCGTCCAGATCAGGCTGCGGCGGACCATGCTCGGTGATCAGCTCGAAGGTCTTCCCCACCGCCTCGGCGGAGGACAACGCCTGGACCAGGACCTGCGCGAGTTGTCGGCGCGAGACCGCGCCATCCGCCGGGGTGCCGGATTGCCTCCGATCGCCCTGCAGCATGAGCAGCCGCTGCTGGCCGGTCTCGTTGTAGTCGAACCAGCCGGGACGGACGATGGTATAGGGCAGCCCGCTGGCCCGCAGCAGCCGCTCGCCGCGCCGCTTCCAGTCATGCGCGCCCTTGCGGTCGGTCACGCCGATGGTGGTCATCAGCGCGACGCGAACGGATCTGCCGCCGAGGGCTTCGAGGACATGGAGGACGCCGCCGTAATCAACGGCCTCGGCGGTGCCGCGGAGTCCGCCGGAACTGCCATGCGTGAAGATGATGGCATCGACGGAGGCCACGATGGCGGCCAGAGATTCCGGCCGGGTCAGGTCGCCCTCGGCGATCTCAACCCCTGGCGGAAACGAGGCCTTGCGCGGGCTGCGGACGAGGGCACGCACGTGATGGCCGTCGCGCAGGGCCTGATCGACGACCTGCCGTCCGATGCTTCCCGTCGCGCCGACCACGAGGATCGTCAAGGGCTGCTGCTTCATTGTGCTTTTCCTGTCTTGCCATCGTCGGCGGTGGCGAGCTGCGCTTGCCAGAAGGCGATGGCCTCGCCGATCCAGCCTTCCGCGACGGTGCCCGCGCCGGTACCAAATCCATGGCCGACGCCAGGGTAGCGGTGGAACTGCACCAGGCTGCCCTGGGCACTCAGCGCCTGGACGCGGCGCGCCATGGCGCTGGGCGGCGCGATGCGATCTTCGTCGCCAACCACGACGAAGGTCGGTGGCTCCCGCGCGGCATGATCGGCATGGGCGGTATAGGCCATAATAACGGCTGCGGGCCCGGGCAAGGGCTCGCCACCGAAGGCGGCGGTGCCGTGCGATCCTATGGACGCGGCCATGCGCGCACCTGCCGAGCTGCCCCAGAGGGAATAGCCGGCGGCACCGACACCGAGCGCACCGGCGTTGCGGAGAACATAGGATAGCGCGGCCGCGAGATCTTCGGTGGCGACGGCGCCGCCACCGCCGGTCCGGTAGCGCAGCACGAAGGCATTGTATCCGGCCTGGCTGATTGCTTCCGCATAGGGAAAGCCTTCATGCACGGCGCCGACATAGGCGAAGCCACCGCCAGGCGCGATCACGGCAAAGGGTGCCCCCGGGCGACCGCGGAGCAGGAAAAGGCCGGTATTCGCCTTGGCCGGGTCGGCCTGCTGTTCGGCCTCACTGTAGAAGCGATGGAAGACCACCGCGCCGCGCGCGACCTCGTCGATCAGGCGGTTCAACCCGCTGGCCACGACCGTTGGCTCGACGTGGCTGTGATAGGGCAGCAGCGATCCGATGTCGCGCAGCCGCAACGCCCGGTCATAGCTCCGTCCATCCCAGGGCAGCAGCAGCGGAGCGAAACCGGTGAAGCCGGGGTGATCCAGAAGCTGGCCAAGGCTGCTGTCCGGGCCAAGATGGAGAGCAGTGGCGGTCGTGCCTGACATCTCGGATCCCTGCGCATTCGCGGCGCTGCCGCCGCCAGCCTGGCCCTGGGCCTCCTGCACACCTGCCAGCAGCGCCAGGCTCATCGCCATGCCGGGCAGACAGCGAGGCCGAAGCTCCGCCGCCCGCCTGACCGCCGTGCCGAGCGCGGAGGCCCTCCGGCTCAAAGGCCGGTCATCTTCAGCGCCCCTTCGGGCAGCCTCTCGCCTTGCACCGCAACCTTGGCGGCCCCGGCCTCGATCTCGGCCAGCTCCGCGGCGTTCAGCGCCAAGGCCGCGCCACCCAGATTCTCTTCCAGGCGATGCCGCTTCGTGGTGCCCGGGATCGGCACGATCCAGGGCTTCTGCGCCAGCAGCCAGGCCAGGGCTACCTGGGCGGGCGTCGCCGCCTTGCGATCCGCGACCGCCTGGATCACCGCCACCAGCGCCATGTTGGCCTGGCGGGCTTCCGGCGAGAAGCGCGGGACGTGGTTGCGGAAATCACTCGGATCGAACTGGGTGGTCGCATCGATCTTGCCGGTGAGGAAGCCTGCACCCAGCGGGCTGAAGGGCACGAAGCCGATGCCCAGCTCCTCCAGCACCGGCAGCAACTCCAGCTCGGGGCCGCGCCAGAACAAAGAATACTCGCTCTGCACCGCCGTCACCGGCTGCACCGCATGGGCCCGGCGGATGGTGGCGACGCCCGCCTCCGACAGGCCGAAATGCTGCACCTTGCCGGCGGCGATGAGGTCCTTCACCGCGCCGGCGACCTCTTCGATCGGCACAGCCGGATCGACCCGGTGCTGGTAGAACAGGTCGATCCGGTCAGTCTGGAGGCGCTTCAGACAGGCATCGGCGACCTGCTTGATATGGTCTGGCCTGCTGTTCGTGCCACCGCGGCGCTCGCCGGTGGCATGGTCGATGTCGAAGCCGAACTTGGTCGCGATCACCACCTCGTCGCGGATGGGCGCGAGCGCCGCGCCGACCAGCTCCTCATTGGCGAAAGGACCGTAGACCTCGGCGGTGTCGAAAAACGTGACACCTTTCTCATACGCGGCGCGGATGAGCGCCGTCATCTCGGCCACATCACCGGCAGGACCGTAGGCGGAGCTCATGCTCATGCAGCCGAGGCCAAGGCTCGAGACCTGCAGATTTCCAAGTCGACGCTGGTTCATCATATTTTCTCACTGTTCATGAAGCAGGCTCGCGGACCGCGGCGCGTCGGCAAGAGGCCATCGCGGCAGGCGTCACGAGGCGGCATTTCTTATCGATGGTCGGTGCTCAGGCTGACGGATTCCCAGCGCTCAAGCTCCTGACGCTGGCTGTCCAGCTCGTCCTTTGCTCCCTGCACGGCATCGCTGCCGAGAAGCAGGCGGAAGGGCGGCGTGTTCCCGCCGACGACCTTGATCAGCGCCTGGGCCGCCAAAGCAGGATCGCCAAGCTGGGTGCCGTGCGTCCGGTCATTCTCCTTGCGGCGCAACCCGGCGGTCTTGGCATAGTCGGCGATGTTCGCGCCGGCCTGCTGGAGGGAGCGGCCAGCGAAATCGGTGCGGAAGGCGCCAGGCTCCACCACGATGACGCGGATCCCGAGCGGGCCGACCTCCTTGCGCAGGGCATCCGACATCCCCTCCAGCGCGAACTTCGACGCCGCGTAATAGGCGGAGCCAGGCGAGGCACGGCGGCCCGCAATGGAGGAGAGGTTGACGATGGTGCCGAAGCGGCGCGACCGCATCCCTGGCAGGGCCGCCTTGATCATCGCGACGGCACCGAAAAAGTTGGTGGCGAACAGCGTGGCGACCTCGGCCTCGTCGGCTTCCTCGACGGCGGCGCGATAGCCATAGCCCGCATTGTTCACCAGCACGTCGATCGCGCCGAACCGCTCGACAGCCGCGGTCACGCTGGCCTCGACTTGGCTTCGATCGGTGACATCGAGGGCGAGCGGCAAGGCCGTGTCTGGAAACTCGGCCGCAAGGCTTTCGAGACTGTCCAGCTTGCGGGCGGTGATGACCGCGTTGAATCCCGCCTCCAGGACGGCACGCGCCAGGCTGCCGCCCAATCCTGTCGAGCATCCGGTGATGAGCCAGGTGGCCATGGGACTCTCCCTTCGTGTTGCAGCTTCGATGTGACGGGTGATCGCCATCCTCGCTCAGGCAGCTGAGGGCTTGCGCCGTGCGATGAGGAGGAAGACGCATCCGAGCGCCAGGAACACCATGACGGCGGCGGCCAGCATGGCGTTGTCGACCCGATGGGCGAGCAGCGCGATGCCCGCCAACCCTTCGGAAGCGATGACCGACGCGGCGACCTGTCCAGCCAGGCCGAGGGAGCCGCCCAGCTGGTGCGCGGCATTGACCACCCCGGAGGCCGCGCCGGCATCCTGGTCCGCAACGCCGGCGATGCCGGACTGCGTCAGCGGCGCCATCGCGCCTCCCTGGCCGAGCCCGATCAGCAGCATCGGCAGGGCAAGGCTGCCCCAATAGGTCGCCTCGGCGGGCAGCAGGCTGAGCCAGAGGAGACCAAGCAGGCTGGCGATCATGCTCGCGACGAGCAGCCGCGTGGCGCCGAGGCGTGCCATCAGCTGGGGCACGCGCAGGGCGACGATAAAGTTGACCACCATCGCCGGCAGGAAGGCGAGGCCGGTCAAAGCGGGGCTATAGCCCAGCACGCCCTGCATGAACTGCGTGGCGAAAAAGAAGAAGCCGACATTCGCGCCCAGAAACAGCAGGCGCGCGAGATAGGCGCCGGCGCGCTCGCGGCTTCGAAACAACCGAAGCGGCATGATCGGCTGGCGGGCGCGGGCCTCGATGGCAACGAAGGCGGCGAGCAGCACGCCGCCCGACAGCACGGCGCCGAGGGTCGCGGCATCGGCCCAGCCGGCGGCGGCCGAATGGACGATGCCGAAGACGAGCGCGGTCATGCCGAGGGTCGAGGTCACCGCGCCGGCAAAATCGAAGGTGCCGCCATGGCGCTCCGTCTCCGCGATGAAGCGGTAGGCTGCGGCGATCAGCCCGAGCGCCACGGGCAGATTGATGAAGAAGCCGACCCGCCAGGACAGCCAGTCCGCCAGGATGCCGCCCAGGACGAGGCCGAAGCTCGCCGAAATTCCGGCTGCCGCGGCGTAATAGGCGACGGCGCGGGTTCGTTCCGGGCCGGCGGGGAAATTGATCTGCAGCAGGGCCAGGGTGGAAGGCGCCAGGATCGCTGAACCGAGGCCCTGGGCGGCGCGCGCTGCGATCATGGTGGTCGGCGTCTGCGCGAAGCCGATGAACAGCGAGGCGATGGCGAAGATGGCGAGCCCGATCGCGAAGACGCGCCGACGCCCCAGGATGTCGCCGGCGCGCGCGCCCAGCAGCAGGAAGCCGCCGAAGGTCAGCGTGTAGGCGGTCGAGATCCAGGAGAGGCCAGCGTCGGAAAAGCCCAGTTCCATGCGGATCTTGGGCAAGCCCGTGATCACGATGGAAATGTCGAGGACGATCATGATGTAGCTCATCATGATGATGGCGAGGATGGCCCGCTTGTCGACGTGCGGAAGCGAAGCAGGAGCCGGCTGGTCCTTGCCTCGATTGATCGCGTTGGTGAGCGTGAGCGCTGGAGGCATTCTTGTCTTCGCGGCTGCCATGAGAATGCAGGCACCTTAAATCCCACCGGCGAGCTCGATTAGACACATGGATCCGCATGTCGAGATAAGCAGACCTAATAAAAGGACCTGGTCACATCCCTGCGCAGCGGCATTCCTTCGGCTGCGGAGAAGCAAGCTTTGATGGCGGCAACTGATCTCCGCGCAGGCTTCGCCACCAGGGCGCGCGACCGAGCCAAGTCAGCCCGTCCTCGCCGTGTCACCATCGCGCATCAATTCTGGCGATGTCGCATTCCGGAAGCCGGCGCTATAAATCGAATGTCGGCATAAGGTTTATTAATGAATGGCGGCGAATTTCAATGACCTGGCTTCCCTGGCCCTGGTTGCTCGGGAGCGCAGCTTCACCCGTGCCGCGGCCAAGCTCGGCGTTTCCCAGTCGGCGTTGAGCCAGTCGGTCCGCGGGCTGGAGGAGAGGCTCGGGGTCAGGCTGCTTACCCGCACCACCCGCAGCGTTGCGCCGACGGAGGCCGGACAACGTCTGCTGGCTTCCATCGCGCCCAGCTTCGAGGAGATCGAGAACGCCTTGGGTGCCCTGCAGGAACTGCGCGACAAGCCGTCGGGCAAGATCCGGATCACGGCAGGCGAACACGCTGCCATTTCCGTGCTGCAGCCTGCCCTCAAGCGCTTTCTGCCGAACTATCCCGACATCACCATTGAGATCATCGTCGACTACGGCCTGACCGACATCGTGGCCCAGGGCTATGACGCCGGCGTGCGCATGGGCGAGCAGGTGGCGAAGGACATGATCGCGGTCCGCATCGGCCCCGACCTGCGCATGGCGGTGGTGGGGTCGCCCGCCTACTTCGCCCAACATCCGAAGCCCATGACGCCGCAGGACCTTGCCGCGCACAACTGCATCAATGTGCGCCTGCCCACCTATGGCGGGCTGTTTCCCTGGGATCTCGAGAAGGATGGGCGAGAGGTCAATGTCCGGGGCGAGGGGCAGCTCATCTTCAACAACCTTGGTCTGCGGCTGAGCTCGGCGCTGGACGGCCTGGGCCTGGCGTATCTGCCGGAGGACCAGGCCAGCGCGGCGATCGCGGAGGGCCGGCTCGTGCGGGTGCTCGACGACTGGTGCCCGTCTTTTCCGGGCTACCACCTCTATTACCCGAGCCGTCGGCACGCCTCCCCGGCCTTCAGCCTGCTGGTGGACGTTCTTCGCCATCGGGGATAGCCGACGGCGCAGGCGGCCTTCGCGGCGTCCTGCCGGTTGGCTTGCGCAAAGTCAGCCGCCCGTAATGGGTCAGGGCAATGCACAGGCCGGCAATCGCGAGGCAATGCAGGAAGAAGCCGGCGACGCTGTCCTCGAAGTTCCACCAGTCGAGCGACACCTGCATGCTGAGCCTGCCGCCCAGACCGAGCACGAAGGCGCTGCAGACGCCCTGGACCGCGATGGCGGCGGCCGCGGCGCGGAGGAGCCAGGCCCGCGCCTTGCTGGGCCTGTCCAGGCCGAACAGCCCGCGCGCCGCGCCCATCAGCATCGGCCAGCGCAGGCCCAGATGAACGGCCACGATCACCAGTGCCCAATAGGCGGCCAGGGTGTGGATCTGCCGCACGGTAAAGCCGCCGAAGGCCGAGAGAAGGCCTGACAGCGCGTTCGAGATCATGATGCTGGTCACCAGCAACGCCAGCATGCAGCCGAGCAGCAGCAGCGTCAGCGCGGTGTTGAACAGCCCCCGCGTCTCGCGCCGCGCCTGGGGCAGGCGGCTCCACCAGCGCCGGTTAAGGACATTGTGCAGGATCAGCAGCAGGAACATCGCGGTTCCTGCCACCTCATGCGCGGTATTGCCGAGCCACCAGTAGGACAGGCCGAACAGCAGCAGGCTGGCCGAGGCCAGGTCCAGCAGCAGGCGCCGGGACAGGGCAGAGCTCACTCGACCGGCGTGCCGTTGAAGCGGGGAATGCGATAGGCGGTGAACAGGTAGTCGGCGCCCTGCTGGCTGGTGTGGCAGGACTGGCAGCGGGCGGTGTTCTCGTTGAGGTTCAGGCTGCGATCCGGCCAGTACCATTGGAACTGCCAATCGGCGGTGCGGCGGCGCGCATCGTAGTCGGCGCCAAAGCCCTCGCCCTTCTCCATGACGAAGTAGCGGTAGAGCTTGCCGTCGCGGTAATCGACCAGCACGAAATGGGTGCCTGCCGGGATCGGCTGGCGGTTCTTTACCGCCTCGATCGCCTCAGGCGTGGTCATGATGTGCTCGGTCACATTGCCGCGCCGGACCGTCGTATAATGGACGAGCTGGTCGAGATTCTCGGGGAAGCTGACCCGGTTGGGCTCGGCCTGGACCTGCCAGCCGATCGCCAGGATGGCCACGGCGGCAAGGGCCGCCAGAGCGAGGCTGCGCGCGGAAAACTTCATGGCTGCTGTGCTCGCGAAGACGCGTGGCATGCACCCGGTCGACGATCACTTGCCGTCGACCGGGCACGGCCCGCTCAGGTGGGAGGAGCTTCGATCGTCCGGGCGAAGAAAGGTGTCAGGCTGTCCATGGCGGCCGCGACATAGGCCGGAACCCAGTAGGTCTCGATATGCGTCGCACCGTCGATCCGGACTAAGGCCTTGTCCGTGGTGCCGACCGCCTTCGGAAAGGCTTCCTCGGTCATGTACAGGCTGTCGGCCTTGCTGCCGGCGATCATCAGCAGCGGCTGGTCGATCAGCGCAATCGAGTCCGTCGCGTCCCAGCGCATCAGGTCGAGCAGGCTGCTCGTGGTGTACTTGAAGGTGGAATTGGGATGCGCATGGGTCTTCCAGTAGTATTCGTAGCCCTGGCGGTACATCTCGAAGGGCAGCGCCGCGATCTGCGCATCGGTCATGTCCGCATCGCCGGCATAGAGGATCTCGCCCCCCGCCGCTTCCTGCGCCCGCGCGGTTGAAGCCTGCCGCAGCCGCGCCTCGATCGTTCTGACCTGGCTGTCGGCAAAGCCGTTGCGGCGAACGCGGCCGGAGTTGAACATGCTCAGCGTCGCAATTGCCTTGAAGCGCTTGTCCGTGGCTGCTGCCGCCAGCGAATATCCGCCGCCGCCGCAGATGCCCAGCAGACCGAGCCGTGCGGCATCCACCCCGGCGTAGCGGGTGATGAAATCCGCGGCACCATGGATGTCCTCGATCCGGAAGGCCGGCTTGTCGATGCTGCGCGGCAGGCCGCCGCTACCGCCCTGATAGGCCGCGTCAGCCGCAATCGCGATATAGCCGAGCTCGGCCAGGCGCTGTGCATACAGGCCCGCCACCTGCTCCTTCACGCCGCCGTTGGGATGCGCGACCACGATCGCGGGGTACCGCCGGGCCGCGTCGTAGCCGGGCGGGGTATAGACATTGGCTGCGATGTCGAGGCCGTTGAGCTTGTAGCTGACCGGGCGGATATTGACCTTGCCGGCTTCGTTCGCTGTCAACGCACCACGATAGACCAGCCCGAACGGGTTCCGCGCGTTGTCGGCGGCGGTTGCTGTTGCTGGCGCCATGGCCATGACTCCTGTGAATGTTCCTGATACGGCCAGCGTGGTTGCCGCGAGGAGGTTCCGGCGCGACATGCGGATGTCGGCGTCGTGCATCGTGGTGTCCTCTCGATGAGAGCGTGTCAGTCCAGCTTCTTCGCGGCGAGAAAGCGTGAGACCTGATTAGCGATCTCGACGTTGTTCAGGTCGGAGAAGGGGAAGTGCGTGTTGCCGTGGATGCCCGCCTCCGGCAGGTGCACGACCTGCACGTCGCCGCCATGCCGGTTGACGGCGTCGCGCCAGAGCCGCGCCATCTTCAGCCGTCCGCGCCAGGCATCCTGGGTGGGGATGTCGCTCGGCGTCGCCGGGATGTTGTCGCCGTAGAAGATGACGATGGGGATGCGGGTCAGCGCCATGAACTCGGCCATCGGCACCGGCATGCCGGCGACGGTGTCGAAGCTGGTCGGGATCGCGGCCGGTACCTCGCCTTCGGGGAAGACGAAGTTGCTGCCGGGCTCGAAGGCGACGATGGCGCGGATATTCGGGCTCTTGATCGCCGCTACCCAGCCCGGGCCGCCGGACTGCGAATGGGTGAACAGGATGCCGGGCCCGATGCGGCCGAACAGGGCGGCGACACCGTCCGACACGACATTCATGTCGAAGGCGCCGGTGTTCGGCGTCATGGCACGGAAATACTGGTTCAGGGTCTCGGGTGCGCGGTCGAACTGCACGCCGTCGAAATAGTTTGGCCAGATGCCGACACGGAACTGCCCGAACCAGAATTGCTCATCCGGGGTCGGCGTGAGGGTCGCTGCGACCGTGCTGCGACCGGCATTGCCGCGGCGGGGCTGGTCGACCAGGTAGGTTGCAAAACGGCGGCGCAGGAAGATGTTCTGGAAGCCCTCGCGGCCATCCGCGGTGGTCTCCCAGGTCTTCGAGAACTGCCCTGCCCCGTGCCACATGACGATCGGAAGCCGGCGCGCATCGGGCGGGACCTGGTAGAAGGCGTAGAGGTGGTCGCCGCGGAAAGTCTGCCCGGCGGGCTCAAGCGGGCGGTGGGGATCGAAGGTCCCGGGTGCCGTTGCGACGGTGCCCCCAACGGCGAAGCTGCCCTGCTCCTGGATCACCAGCGGCGCAGGCCGCCCGGCCTGCTGGGCCAGGGCGACGGGCGCCGCTAGGAGGCTCGCGGCCATCCACAGCGTCGTGGCAAGGGACTTCGTTCTATGCACGGTGCGAGCCTCTGGCGTGAACTGCTGCACTAACATGAACCCCAATTCATTCTCCGATTAGGCGGGTATCGCCAATAACAATCATTAGCCCATCTAATCTCTGGTGGGATTCTCAACGTGGCGCTCAGCCCGGTAGGTGCTGCCAAGTTTTCGCCTTGCGCTAGTGGAATGACGGCTGTACCTGCTCGCCACTCCTAGAATCCAATTTTGATGACGACGCGAGGCAGCGCGGGGTGGGCACATGGAAATCGGTGCCGCGCTGGGGTTGAAGATCTCTGGAGAGGCTCTGTCGCCTCCGCCGATCTCCAGTATTTTGGTGCTGCTCGGACCTAGTAGTGCACGATGAGGCGTGGTCTTCTCGCCATGTTCGCTACGATTCGCAAGGAACGTGCATGGCGAAGAAGCCCCGCCAGCCTAGCTTGCCTATCGACCCCGTTAACGGCTTCCTTTGCTCCCTGCCACACACAGGGGAGGCCGGCTTCGAAGGCCTCGTCGCTCGTGTCCTCACGGCCGAGACGGGCCGTACCTTCCGCCTGCAGCGCTCTGGGAACCAGGCGGGACGAGATGCCGAGACTGAGCTCGGAACCGGCACGGTCATCAGCATGGAGGCGAAGCACTATTCGAAGTCCATGCCTGACCTGCGAGACTTGACTGGCGGCTTGGCGCAGGCATCACTCCTTCACCCTCCGGTCGATGTCTGGGTGGTGGCGACGACGGCGCCGCTCTCCCCGGAGATGCAGCGAGAGATCGGCGAGCACGCTCGGGGTCATGGCATCGATTGGTTCGCGCTCGATGCTGACCCCGAGGGACCCAGGCTGCTCTGGTTGCTTGCTGCGCAGGAAAAGGCGGTACTGGCCTTTGCCGAGCAGCATCATCCCACTGTCGATCGCGCTGCCTTGGCATCGGCGCTGCAAGCCCTGACGCAGTCGGAGGGGTTTGGCGATCGCCTCGCCCGACTTCGACACGCTTTGCACAGCAAGATCCTCGGGTTTGCCGACGCAGCAGGCAAGGTACACGCGGCGGTCCGCGGCGCCCTCAGTTCTCCCTCTGAGATGGGCCGACGCTTCAACCAGGATGTTGCGGTGCTCGCCGCGGGCCGCGAAGTCGTCCCACGTCTCGATATCTCCAGAGGGCTGGACCGTTGGTTGCACGATCTTGCACCTGCCGGCACGCATGCCGCAGTGCTCGGAGAAGAAGGCGCTGGTAAGACCTGGGCGGTCCTGGCGTGGATTGCCGATCTCCTCGAGCAGCCTTGGACCGGCTGGCTGGTGGTGCCGATATCCGCTTCGGCGACCCGGTTCGGCGATGGCGACACGATCGAGGATATCCTGCCGCTTGCGCTGGCCCGATGGACGGAAACCGACGAGGAAGAGTGGCGGCCCCGGCTGCGGCGCTGGCTCAACGACAAGGGGCCGACCCCGCCGCGCCTGCTCGTGATCCTGGATGGTCTGAACGAGCGGACGGAGCTTTACTGGGCAGCCATCCTGTCCAGATTGGAGGAGCCCGCTTGGGCGGGGCGGGTCGCCGCGGTCATCGTCGATCGGCCGCTTCACTGGGACGAAGCCTGCGCCCGGAAGATGGGCACGCCGTTTCACCGGGTGCCGGTGGCAGGCTACACGCCAGCGGAGCTTCGCCTTGCGTTGCGTGCCCAGGGCGTCGACGCAGCGAAGGTGCCGCCAGACCTTGATGACCTGATCCGGCTGCCGCGGTACTGCGGGCTGGTTTGCCGCCATTTCGCGGAGATGGCGGCATCTGGGGACTTCACCCGGGCCAGGGTTATCTATCTCGATACGCGCGATCGTGCCGCGAGCCGTCGGAAGTATCCGCTTACCAATCAAGAATTCGAAGACCTTGTGGTCGAGGCCGCGCGTCTGCATCGGAAATCCCGAGACGGCGTGCCGAAGCACGACTTTGCCGCCCTTGTTCCAGGCCCTGACCGAAGCCGCGACGTTGTCGCGGAGCTGCACAGCTCCGGTATCCTCGTGCCGGTCGCGGGCAGCACGGGACGCTACAGGGTGGAACCCGTGCGCCTTGCCTATGCGATCGGCTTGCTCCTGGCCGAGGATCTCGCCAGCCGAGCCCGATCAGGCGCCGGCGAGGCCGAGATCGACGAGGCGATCGCTCAATGGCTGGAGCCAGAGCCGGATGCTGACCTAAAGGTAGAGGCCGCGGCGGCTGCGCTGTTCCGTGCGACCCTCGCGATGGACAGCTATCCTGCCATCGCCAGGCGTGCCTTGTTGCATCACTGGCTGCGTCTGCGGAACTGGAACGACAACGCCCGCATCGCAGTCCTTGCCTATGTCCGGCGTATCCCGGAGGACTTCGTCGCAGCCGCCGAGCGCATATGGTCCAGCGACGGGGCCTATGGCGGTGGCGAGGATTTCGTCGCGCGAGCCTTTATCGAGCATCGCGACGACCCTGCCGTGCAGCCGATCCTGATTGCCGCCGTCGAATATTGGCTCGGCTTTGTCCAGGAGGTCGGCTTTCCGTTCCACCGCGCGCAGGAGGGGCAGGCAGGCCTCGGCCCGGAGCCGGCGGAGATCCGGTCCCGCCTCGATGCCCTTGCCGCCGAAGGCTCGGTTGCTGGGAAACTGGGCATCAAACTGCATGCAACCGGGAGCGACGGCCTGATCCGGTTACGCTCGCTCGCGCTTGGGGTCATGTCGGCCGGATCGCGCCTGCCATTCGCACGCGCCATCCCGACCTGGGCGGTGTCCTCGGCGGTCATGGATTACACGCTCGAAGCCGACAAGGCCGCCTGGATCCTCCAGCTCACGGATGAGGATCTCGATCCCGTTTTGTTGCCTGCGGCCCTTGCACTGGCACAGGGCGACGAGACCGAGAGGGAGGCGGCGCGTATGCTGCTTCGCGCCCTGGGGACGCACGGGGCAGGCAACATCGCTACCCTCCATCCGGCGCCGCTGAACGAGGACTTCGAGCGGCTAAGGCGCCAGCATGCAGCCGATCCTTGCCGTGGGTTCTTCCAGCTGACCGAGCCCGAATGCGAGACCTGCCTCGGGCGCGACGATATTCCGATGAGGGCATTGCTTCTCAAAAGCGAGAGCTATCTTCTCGATCCGAATGCAAGTGTCCCGTCAGCCTTTCTGGATCGGGTCGAAGTCGAATTGGCACTGATTTCCGCAGACGCATTCGGCAGTCACCGCTCACATACATCCCAGGATCACGATCGGGAGCGGATGGAAGTTGTCCTCGCCGGGCGCCGGCCGGGTCCGCTGGCAGTCTTCTACCGGCGTGTCATCGCCTCCCTTCCAGCTCGTTGCCCTGAAGATGCAGCCGGGATAGGCCGGTCTTTGCCGGCCTTCGCTCCCCTGCTGACGCGAAGGGATGCCGATATACTGTTGGCCGCGGTCCAACGGCTCGACGCAGAGCAGTTGGGTAAAAGCGAAGTCGGCCTGGTTGGAGGGCTGTTCTTCGGCACCTTGCTGCTGCTCACGCCGGAGCAGCGTGCCCAGCAGCTTCTTCGACGCGCCGAGGCCGGATTTGACTTTCGAGATTGCGAGAAGTGGAACGGAGGCCTCGCGTCGGAGATGCGGGCTGACATCCTTAGTATGCTCCACGATCCTGCCACCTCGCCCCAACGACTGATTCGTTGCTTGCTACTGCTGGGCGCCAATGCAGGGCCTACGATGGGTCTTGCCCAACACATCCTTCGCCTGGCGCACCATGGGAGCAAGCTTGTTCGCGGTGCTGCCCTGCGCGCCGCCTACATCCTGAAGGATGCCAAGCTTGGTCGCGCCCTCGCAGACATTGTCCAGCCCTCCGCGACGGAACACCGGCGTCAGTGGGAGGAGGGCTACGGGTCGTCTTTGCTGGCCCGGTACGGCAAACATCTGCCATTGGATGATTTGGCGAGCCGGTTGCATCCGGCGGCCTTGTCATTCGCGCTAGTTTGGCAAGATCGGGACGATGCCGACATCAGGCGTGCCGCGGCGTTCTTGGAATTGGGCTGGGCGCGCGCTGCAGATGCAGACGCGTCCACCACCATGACCCCACCCGCGGTGGACAGCTTGCCGACGGAGGAGACGGCCGGCATGGGCCGGCCGGTCGTGCAGACCGGCGGTGCCGATGACGACGATTCGACGGCATCGCTCGGCCAGGGGCGCGAAGCCTTCCTGCCTGATGACCGTGGCCGGCAGTGGGACGCCTTTCTCCGCCGAATGGCCGAGCGCGAGCGGGCGCTTGAGGAGGCTTGGGGAACCGACGCATTCAGTTGGTACGCGACCTTCTTTTCCGCCGATGGCCTGACGCGGATCGTAAAGCAACGTCCCGATCTGGCTGACCGGTGGGCTCAGGCCGTCATCGACGACCTGGATGACGCCCTCCAGATTCGCCTGAATGGTTTCAATGGCCCTCTGGCCGCGGCCATGTTTCAGTCACGCCATCCGCTTGCGCTTGAGTTCTGGCAGGCTCTTTTTCGCCGTTCCTCATCAGGTGACGACATCATCCGCATTGCCTTCGATGCACCGGATGGCGAGGAAGCTGGTGACGCGGCACGCGATGAGGTCCTGGCGGCCTGCCGGTCCGACGAAGCCCTCCAGCGCGTCGCGCTCCATACCATGTGGTCGGATCGTCAGGCGTGGTTCGATGCCGCCGTTGACCGGTGTCTCGGCGCAGGGCCTCTCTGGCGGCGGGCCGTGGGCCTTTACCTCCTGAGCTTCTCGGATGTCGAGCTGGATCGTTTCGACGTCTTCCTGGCGAAAGCGGATATTGCCGGGACCTGGGTGACAGGCAGGGTGGATGATCTGCGTGCCAGGGTAGTGGCGAACCGGCGGGCCAAGGAATGGTATCGGCGATTCTGCGTGGCGGATGATCCCGTGACGTCCTGGGGCGCCTTCCGCATGGTTCTCGCGACGGCGGATGGCCGGTTCGCGATCTGGAGAACGACAGCGGAGGCTGGACTCCATGGCGCCTGGAAGCTGCCCTATGTCGCCAGCAACGAAACCGCCTTGTCACAGGCGATAAAGAAGCGTGCCGGCGAAGAAGGCAAGCTGTTCGGTACGCGAACCCAGCGCGGGCATATCTCTCCCTTTGTCCTGGGTAAAACATCAGCAGGCGGCGCGGCAGCAACGTCCTCGCAGGGCTGAAAGCCTTTTTCGGGCAGGGCGTCAGCCCAGTGCCGGGTAGGACGGATAACAATCGATCCGCCAGCCGAGGCCATGATTGCCGCTCCGTAGCGGGCTGACAGCTGCTGAGGCCGCTGGCGGTGCGCCATGACCCCTATGATCCCTATGCCGCCGCGGCTTACGGCGTGACGGCATCCGTGCACCAGAATGCCCAGGCCTGCATCAGCGCGCGCCGTTTCTCGAGCAGGTCGGAGCGTGCATAGGCCGCCTCGACCTTGTCTTTGATCGTATGGGCCAGCGCTCGCTCCACCACTTCTCGCCCTTCTTCGCGGGTTTCCCCCGCCCAGTCGCGGAAGGTCGAGCGCAAGCCGTGCGGGACGATGGCCCGCCCTTCGTGATCGCGCCATCGTGGAAGAGAAGCGGCCGACGTCCCGGCATCCTCGTTCATACGTCGGATGACCGCCGAGATCGTCATATCCGATAGCGGCGAGGCGCTGCGCGCGCTCGGAAAGACCAGATCATCGCCCGATCGGGCAAAAGGCTGCAGTTCATGGAGCAGCCGGCAAGCCGCGTCGGAAAGCGGCACCCGATGCAGCCTTCGGGCCTTCATCCGGAGAGCGGGGACCGACCAGACGCCCGCCGCCAGATCAACCTCCCGCCACCGCATGCCGCGGACCTCGCCGGTGCGGGCCGCGGTCAGAATGGAGAAGCGCAGCGCCTTGGCGCCCATGCCATCGACGGTACAGAGGGCGGCCCAGAAGTGAGGCATCTCCTGCCAGGGCAGCGCCGGCCGATGCGCCACGCGCTGCACGCGGCGCGGCGGCGGCAATTCCTCGGACAGCAGGCCGCGCCAACGGGCCGGGTTGTCGCCCTCGCGCCAGCCCCGCACGCGGGCAAGATCGAGCGTGGCCTCGATCCGCTGCCGCAGGCGCGATGCCGTCTCAGGAATCTTGGGCCAGATGGGGTGCAGGACTTGCAGCACCGCCGCCAAATCGATCTCCGCCACCGGCCGGCCTCCGATCACGGGAAAGGCGTGCTGCTCCAAGGTGGCCATCCACTGGGCCGCGTGCTTCGGATTGCTCCAGCCGCCGCGCTTGGCTTCGACCGTCGCCAGGCATGCGTCGCGGAACGTGATCAGCTTCTCCGCAGGCTGACGGGCGGCCTCGATCAGGGCTTGCTTGCTGGCCTGCCGATGCGCCATCGGGTCTTCCCCGCGGCGGATCTGCTGATGCGCCTTTTCCACGGTCTCCCGCGCCTCTGCCAGGCTGACGCCAGGATAGGCGCCGAGGCCCATATCCTTACGCTTGCCGGCGAAAGTGTAGCGCAGCACCCAACTCCCGGCGCCGACCTGGTTGGCTTTGACAAGCAGATGCAGGCCCCGCTCGTCGCCGATGCGGATCGGCGAGGTCTGAACCTCCTTACCGATCGTCACAAGCTTTGCCTTGAGAGCAAGGGCGGTCAACTTGGCCATGAGCACCACACGCGGTCATAGCGAGGGATGGAGTTCCCACGCCCGTTCCCACGAAATGTAGGAGATTCTGGTGGCTGTGGGTAGGCGCCGGTAGACACCAGATCCATTCATATGTCTGATTATAAATGATAAAATAGTTTCTGATAGACAATCCTGCATCACGGTGGACTCCACAATGGCAGACACCCGATCCGCCATGACCCCCGCCGGCATTCCCCCGGCTTTCTCCCCGCCCTAAGGCAGGTTCTCCCGGAACAGCACCTCGCTGCGCGCCGGGTCGACGTCCTGCAGCGCCGGCCTTCCCGCCCTGAGATTGGCGAAGACCCGGGCGCAATCCAGCAGCGTGGCGCGCGGGTTCTGGGTGATCACCGCCTCCATCGTGCCGTCGATCAGCATGGCGCGGCATTCCGGCGTCAGCCCATGGCCGATGAAGACCATGGCCTGGTCGCGCCGGGCCTCGCGCAGCGCGCGGCCGATCCCCTCCGCCCCGCCGCCAATATTGTAGATGCCGTCGAGGTCCGGATGCCCCGCCAGCAGCATCCGCATCTGGCGGTAGTTCTGCGCCGGCTCGTCGTGGCCCTCGCGCACCGCGACGATGCGGATCTCCGGCGCCATCTCGGCGAAAAGCTGCAGCACCCCCGCCTCGCGCTCCTGATGCGCGCGGTAGCTCAGGCTGCCGGCGATGACGGCGACCTTGGCCGGGCGCCGCCCGAGGAAGCGCGCCATCAGATAGCCCGCCAGCCGCCCCGCCGCGCGGTTGTCGAGCCCGACATAGGCGGCCCGCGGCGCATGGCCGATGTCGGAGATCAGCGTCACCACCGGCACGCCGCGCGCGGCCAGCTGGCTGACCGCCTCGCGCACCACCGGATGCTCGATCGCCATGAAGGCGACGCCGTCCGCCTCGGCGCCTGCGCGCAGCAGGTGGCGCGCCAGCAGCGCCGGGTCGAAGCTCTTCACCGGCTCGACCCGGGCGGTGACGCCAAAGGGGGCGAGCAGCGCCTCCGCCTCGGCGATCATCCTGGCCAGCAGGGCGAGGAAGCGGTTGCCCCCCGCGGGCAGCAGGAAGACCAGCCGCATCGGCCGCTGGGCCAGCGCCGGATGCGGCGCGAGGTCCGGCGGCAGATAGGCCAGCGCCTCGGCCGCCTGCAGCACGCGCTGGACGGTGGCCGGCCGCACCCCGGCGCGGCGGTTCAGCACGCGGTCGACGGTGGCGGGGGAGACGCCGGCGCGGCGCGCCACATCCACCACCCGCGGCAGGGTCCTGACTGATTCCCCGACGGTCTCGTCCATCAAAAACCATCACCAATTGCGTTTGACACCCCTCTATTGGCGTTCATATCCTTCTCCATCAAGAACAAACCATCATTTTGCATCAGCACAATGACGGTCGGCGCGCCGTCCAGGCGACGCTGTCAGGGGAGACCGGCCATGAGCATCATCACCCGCCGCGCGGCGTTGCGCGGCCTGGCGGCAGCGCCGCTCGCCGTGCCCCTGCTGGCCGCCCCGCGCGCCGCCCGCGCCGCCGAGTTCGAGCTGAAATACGGCAACAACCTGCCGATGACGCATCCGCTCAACACCCGCGCACAACAGGCCGCCGAGCGCATCGCGCGCGAGACCAACGGCCGGGTCGAGATGCGGATCTTCCCGAACAACCAGCTCGGCGGCGACACCGACATGCTGTCGCAGGTCAGGAACGGCGCGCTGACCTTCTTCACCCCCTCGGCCCTGGTCATCGCGACGCTGGTGCCGGCGGCGGCGATCAACGCCGTGGGCTTCGCCTTCGCCGATTACGACCAGGTCTGGAAGGCGATGGACGGAAAGCTCGGCGCCCATGTCCGCGCCGCCATCAGCCGGGTCAACCTCTTCGCCTTTGAGAAGATGTGGGACAACGGCTTCCGCCAGATGACCACCAGCGGCCGCCCGATCGAGACGGCGCGCGACATGGACGGCCTCAAGATCCGCGTGCCCGTCAGCCCGCTGTCGATCTCGATGTTCAAGGCGCTGGGCGCGGCGCCGGCCAGCCTGCAGTTCAGCGAGGTCTATTCCTCGCTGCAGACCCGCATCGTCGACGCGCAGGAGAACCCGCTGCCGATCATCCAGGTCGCCAAGCTCTACGAGGTGCAGAAGAGCTGCGCCCTGTCGAACCATATCTGGGACGGCTACTGGTTCATCGCCAATGGCCGCGCCTGGCGCGGGCTGCCGGCCGACCTGCAGGCGATCGTCACCGCCGCCATCAACGATGCCGGCATGCAGCAGCGCGAGGACATCAAGACGCTGAACACCTCGCTGCAGGCCGAGCTCGAGGCCAAGGGGCTGCGCTTCAACAGCCCCGCCCCCGACAGCTTCCGCGCCAAGCTGCGCGAGGGCGGCTTCTACGCCGAGTGGAAGACCCGCTTCGGCGACGAGGCCTGGGGGCTGCTGGAAGAGGCCGTGGGCCGGCTGGCCTGAGCGGGACGACGACGATGGCCGGCCACGCCCCTGCTCTCGCCCCCGGCGCCGCGCCTGCCCTGACCGGCCTCGCCGGGCGGTTGGACCGCGCCCTCGGCCATCTGGTGGAGGGCGCCGCCGCCCTGCTGCTGCTGGCCGAGATCGGCATCCTCGGCGCCGGCGTCACCGCGCGCTACCTGTTCCACAGCCCGCTGATCTGGTCGGACGAGCTCGCCTCCATCCTGTTCCTCTGGCTGTCGATGCTGGGCGCAGTCGTCGCGCTGCGTCGCGGCGAGCATATGCGGATGACCGGGCTGGTCACCCGCGTCGGGCCGGGGGCGCAGCTGCTGCTCGACACCCTGGCGCTGACCGCGTCGCTGGCCTTCCTGATCCTGGTCATGCATTCGGCGGTGGAATACGCGCAGGAAGAAAGCTTCGTCGTCACCCCGGCGCTGGAGATCACCAATGCCTGGCGCGCCTCGGCCATTCCGGTCGGCATCGGGCTGATGATCGTCGCCAGCTTCTTCCGCCTGGCGCGGCAGGGTTCGGTCACCGCGGTCGCGCTGGCCGGCAGCATCACCCTCGCCGTGGTCATGGGCTTCTGGCTGCTCTCGCCGGTGCTGAAGCCGCTGGGCCAGCTGAACCTGCTGATCTTCTTCGTCGGCGTCGTTGCGGTGAACGTCTTCGCCGGCGTCCCCATCGCCTTCTCCTTCGCGCTGGCCACCTTCGGCTATCTCGCCTGCACGACCACGACGCCGCTGCTGGTGGTGGTGGGGCGCCTCGACGAGGGCATGTCGCATCTGATCCTGCTGGCGGTGCCGCTGTTCATCTTCCTCGGCCTGCTGATCGAGATGACCGGCATGGCCAAGGCGATGATCCAGTTCCTGGCCAGCCTGCTCGGCCATGTGCGCGGCGGCCTGTCCTATGTGCTGATCGGCGCCATGTACCTGGTCTCCGGCATTTCCGGCTCGAAGATCGCCGACATGGCCGCCATCGCGCCCATCCTGTTCCCTGAAATGAAGAAGCGGGGGGCGAAGCCGGGCGATCTGGTCGCCCTGCTCGCGGCGACCGGCGCTCAGACGGAAACCATCCCGCCCAGCATCGTGCTGATCACCATCGGCTCGGTCACCGGCGTCTCCATCGCCGCGCTCTTCACCGGCGGCATGGTGCCGGCCCTCGTGCTCGGCGCCTGCCTCTGCGGCGTGGTCTGGTGGCGCTACCGGGCTGAGGATCTCAGCCAGATCCGCCGCGCGCCGCTGCGCGAGATCGGCAAGCTGGCCGCCATCGCCATCCCCGCCATCGCGCTGCCCTTCGTCATCCGCGCCGCGGTGGTCGAGGGCGTGGCCACGGCGACCGAGGTCAGCACCATCGGCATCGCCTATTCGCTGGTGATGGGGCTGCTGGTCTATCGGCAATTCGACTGGCGGCGGCTGCAGCCGATGCTGGTGGAGACCGCCTCGCTGACGGGGGCCATCATCTTCATCGTCGGCTGCGCCACCGCCATGGCCTGGGGCCTGACGCAATCCGGCTTCAGCCAGGAGCTGGCGAAGATGATGGCCGGCATGCCGGGCGGCGCCCATGGCTTCCTGGCGGTCTCGATCGTCGCCTTCATCCTGCTGGGCAGCGTGCTGGAGGGCATTCCCGCCATCGTGCTGTTCGGCCCGCTGCTGTTCCCGATCGCCCGCGAGGCCGGGGTGCATGAGGTCCACTATGCCATGGTCGTCATCTTCGCCATGGGCATCGGGCTTTTCGCGCCGCCTTTCGGCGTCGGCTATTACGGCGCCTGCGCCATCAGCAAGGTCAACCCGGATGAGGGCCTGCGCCCGATCTGGGGCTACATGGCCGCGCTGCTGGTCGGGCTGATCCTGGTCGCCGCCGTGCCGTGGTTCTCCACCGGCTTCCTGGCGCGCTGATCCCCCTTTTCTCCTGTCGCAAGCGAGACCCCCGCATGAGCCGCTTCTTCGGCCAGATCCGCCAGGCCGGCTATGTCGTGCCCGATATCGAGGCCGCGATGGACTATTGGAGCCGCACCCTGGGCGTCGGCCCCTTCTTCTACAACCCTCGTGTGCCCATCAAGAACTATCGCTACAAGGGCGAGAGCTACGAGCCGCACAACTCGGTGGCGCTGGCCAATTCCGGGCCGCTGCAGATCGAGCTCATCCAATGCCGCAACGATGTTCCTTCCATGTATCGCGACTTCACCCAGGCCGGGCATAGCGGGCTGCAGCATGTCGCCTATTGGACGGAAGACTACGATGCCGACCTGGCGCGCCTGACCGCCGAGGGCTTCAAGCCCGTCATGAGCGGCGAGGTCGGCGAGCGCGGCCGCTTCGTCTATTTCGACACCCACTACCACCCGGGCACGGTGATCGAGCTGTCCGAGGTCGCAGGTCCCAAGGGCGAGATGTTCCGCCTGATCCGCGCAGCCTCCGAAGGCTGGGACGGCAGCGACCCGGTGCGTCCCTTCCCCGATCTCAGCAAGCTCTGACGCCGATGGATCCCGCGCGCTTCGAGGCGGTCTATCGGGTCGAGACGCCGCTCGACCCCGCCCGCATCGCCGGCATCATGGCCGGCGAGCAGTCCTGCGGCACCTTCACCCGCGTCGAGGGCGAGACCGATGCCCTGCGCGCCCGCGCCGGCGCCATCGTCGAGGCGGTGGAAGAACTCGAAGCCGCCCCCGCCCCCAGCCTGCCCAATGCCTGGCTGGAACGCCGCGGCGTCGCCGGCCCGTGGCGCCGCGCGCGGATCCGCATTTCCTTTCCCGTCGCCAATGTCGGCGCCAATCTCGCCAGCCTCGCCGCCACCGTCGCCGGCAATCTGTTCGATCTTGGCGAGGTGACGGGGATGCGGCTGGAGGAAGTGCGTCTTCCCGCCGCCTATCGCGCGCAGTTTGCGATGCCGGCCCAGGGCATCGCCGGCACGCGGCGGCTGACCGGCGTCGGGCGCGGCGTGCTGGTGGGCTCGATCATCAAGCCGAATGTCGGCCTGTCGCCGCAGGAGACCGCCGATCTGGTCGGCCGCCTTTGCGCCGCCGGCCTCGACTTCATCAAGGATGACGAGATCTGCGCCGACCCGCCGCATGCGCCGCTGGCGCAGCGCATCCCGCTGGTGATGCAGGCGGTGCGCCGGCACCAGGACCGCACCGGCCAGCACGTCATGGTCGCCTTCAACATCACCGACGAGACGGATGCGATGCGCCGCCATGCCGACCTCGTCGCGCGCGAGGGCGGCAGCTGCGTCATGGCCAGCCTGAACTGGTGCGGCTTCTCGGCGATCGAGACGCTGCGCCGCTCGACCGGGCTGGCGCTGCACGGGCATCGCAACGGCTATGGCGGCTTCTCCCGCCACCCGCTGCTGGGGATTTCTTTTCAGGCCTATCAGGTGTTGTGGCGGCTGGCGGGTGTCGACCACATGCATGTGCATGGGCTGCAGGGCAAGTTCGCCCAGACCGACGAGGAGGTCGTGGAATCCGCCCGCGACTGCGTCACGCCGCTGGCCGACGGGGTGGATGACCGCGTGCTGCCCGCCTTCTCCTCCGGGCAGTGGGCGGGCACGGCGCCGGCGACCTATGACGCCATCGGCCATGACGACCTGCTGTTCATGGCCGGCGGCGGCATCATGGCGCATCCGGCCGGGCCCGCCGAAGGCGTGCGCAGCATCCGCCAGGCCTGGGACGCCGTGACCCGCGGCGAGACGCTGGACGACGCCGCGCGCCGCCACCCGGCGCTGGCCCAGGCGATGGCCTTCTTCGGGGCGAAGACGTCGTGACACCGCGCCTCGGCTGGTATGGCGACGACTTCACCGGCGCCACCGACACGCTGGCCAACCTGGCGCGGCGGGGCAAGCGGGCGCTGCTGTTCCTGCGGCCGCCCTCGCCGCAGGACCTGGCCGAGGCCGGGCCGCTCGACGCGCTGGGCATCGCCGGCGCCACCCGCGCCATGACGCCCGAGGACATCGCCCAGACGCTGGAACCCGTCGGCCGCTTCTTCCGCGAGCTCGGCGTCGATGTGCTGCACTACAAGATCTGCTCGACCTTCGACAGCGCGCCGGATCGCGGCAGCATCGGCGCGGCGCTGGCGGCGCTGCGCCCGGCCTTCCCGCATCGCTGCCTGCCGATCCTGGGCGGCCAGCCGGATCTTGGCCGCTACTGCCTCTTCGGCAATCTCTTCGCCGCCGCCGGCACCGGGGGCGCGGTGTATCGCCTGGACCGCCACCCTACCATGCGCGCGCATCCGGTGACGCCGATGCAGGAGGCCGATCTGCGCGCGCATCTGGCCGCCCAAGGCCTGGCGCCGATCTCTCACCTGCCTTTCACCGACCAGGGCGACGGGCTGCAGGCCGCCTTTGATGCGGCGCTGACGACGCCCCAGCAAGCCATGCTGCTCGACGTGGCGCGCGACGAAGACCTGGCGCCGCTGGGAAAGCTGCTGTGGCGGGAGGCGGCGCGCGCCCCGCTGCTGGCCGCCGGCGCCAGCGGGCTGGCCCAGGCGCTGGCCGCCACCTGGCCGGGCGCCGCCGCCATGGCACCCCTGCCCGAGCCGCCGCTCGGCCCGGCGCAGGGCCCGGTGCTGGTCATGGTCGGCAGCCTGTCGCCGATCAGCCGCGCCCAGGCCGAGGCCGCCACCGGCTTTCTGCACCTCGCCGCCGATCCCGCCCGGCTGCTGACCGATGCCGCGCATCGCGAAGCGCTGCGGGCCGAGGCGCTGCGCGCCCTGCGCGACGGCCGCCACCTGCTGGTCGCGACCTCGCCTCCCGGCAGCACGCCGCCGCCGGCGCGCGACGTGGCGCTCGCCACCGCCGATTTCCTGGCAGGCCTGCTGGCCGAGGCGCCGGTGCGCCGGCTGGGCATCGCCGGCGGCGACACTTCCAGCCTGGCGACCCAGGGGCTGGACCTCTGGGGCCTGTCCTACCGCACCACGCTGGCGCCGGGCGTCACGCTGTGCCGGGCGCATAGCCACGACCCGCGGCTGGACGGGATGGAGCTGATGCTGAAGGGGGGCCAGATGGGGCCTCCCGATCTTTTCACCCGGCTGGCGGCCTGAGGCGGTTCAGCCGGCGCGGCAGTTGCGCAGCGTGACGAAAGGCTTGCCGCTGCCGGCGCGGTCATAGAGGCGGTCGACGGTGCCCGGGTTGATCTGCGCGACGGTGCCGCGGCCGATGCGGATCTGCTGGCTCTGCCAGGCGGGGGTCGGCACGCCCGGCAGCTGCGGCGAGAACAGCGTCACCCCGGTGGGGAAGCCGCCCAGCAGCACGTCGGCCACCACGGTCGCGTTGGTCTGGTTCCGGATCTGGATGAAATAGTCGAAGTTGTTGCCGCCGGTGCTCTGCGGATAGACGGTATCGATGAACATCTTGCCGGCGCAGGCATTGGCCGGCTGCGCGGCGCTGCTGCCGGCAGTGGCCGCCAGGGTGGCGGCGGCGCCGAGCGCGATCAGGCCCATCATCGCGAAACGCTTGGTCATTGGTGTCGTCCCCGGTTGCGCCGTGTCCTCACGGCCTCGTGTGGGACAGTAGGGGCAGCGTCTCGGGCCGGCCAATAGACCGCGGCTATGGGATCGATCGGCCTGGTGGGACGCCGCCGGGGCACAGCACGACGCGGCCGGTCACGCCCCGCCCGCGCACCAGCGCCATGCCAGCGCGGAAATCCTCCAGCGGCAGGGCGGCATGCAGCTCGGGCCGCAGCTTGCCCTCGCCCCACCAGTCCAGCAGCTGCTGCCACAGCGCGCGGACCCGCGGCGCATGGGCATGGCGGTTGTCGCCCGGCGACCAGCCGATATAGGTCCCCCAGTTCAGCCCGGCGACGCCGATATTCTTCAGCAGCAGCAGGTTGACGCCGAGCTGCGGGATGGTGCCGGCGGCATAGCCCAGCGTCAGCAGCGTGCCGCCCTCGGCCAGGCAGCGCAGCCCTTCGTCGAAGGCTTCTCCGCCCAGCGTGTCGACGACCAGGTCGACGCCGCGGCCTTGCGTGACATTGGACACCGCCGCGCGGAAGGGTTCGGCGCTGTCCAGCACGGCGATCGCGCCGCGCGCCGCCAGCATCGGATGCTTCGGCAGGCCGGCGCGGGCGATGACCTGGGCGCCGACGGCGCGCGCCACCTCCAGCGCGGCGAGGCCGACGCCGCCGCCCGCCCCCTGCACCAGCACCGTCTGCCCGGCCGCCAGCCTGCCGCGCCAGAGCAGCGCCGCGGCCGCGGTCGGGTAGCTGATCGGCAGCGCCACCGCGGCCGCCGCCTGCAACCCCTCCGGCAGCCCCTCCGGCAAGGCCATGACATGGATGTCGTCGGCGATGGCCTCCTCCGCCATGCCGCCCCAGTCGAGCACGGCGAAGACGCGGGTGCCGACCGGCGGCGCCTCGGCATCGGGGGCGGCCTCCAGCACGGTGCCGACGATCTCGGTGCCGGGGCTGAAGGGCAGCGGCGGCTTGCGCTGGTACTTGCCGGCGACGACCAGCTGCACGGCGAAGGAGACGCCCACCGCCTCGACCCGGATGCGCACGCCGCGCGGCCGCATCGGCGGCGGGTCGACCTCCTTCAGCTCAAGATCGTCGAAGTCTCGCCAGGATTCGCAGACCAGGGCCTTCACTGCGCTTCGATCCGGGCGTCGCGGACCAGACGGCCCCAGCGGTCCCATTCGGCGCGGGTGAAGTCGGCGAAAGCCTCCGGCGTGTCGGCCACGGGGTCGGCGCCGAGCGCCTCCAGCCGCGTGCGCGCCTCGGGGGTGGCCAGCACCGTCGCCACCGCGCGCTGCATCTTGACGATGATCTCGGCCGGCGTCCGGGCCGGGGCCCAGATGCCGTACCAAGTGGCGATCTCATAGCCGGGGACGCCGGCCTCGGCGACGGTGGGCAGGTCCGGGAAGGCGGCGACCCGGCCCGCGGTGGTGACGGCCAGCGCGCGCAGCTGGCCCTCGCGCACCGCGCCGGCGCTGCTCGGCATGGAGTCGAACATCAGCTGGATATTCCCCGCCATCAGGTCCTGCAGCGCCGGGCCGGAGCCGCGATAGGGCACATGCGTCATCTCGGTGCCGGTCAGCTGCTTGAACAGCTCCCCCGCCAGATGCGGCGCCGCGCCGATGCCCGACGAGCCATAGGAAGCTTTTCCGCCCTGCGCCTTCAACCAGGCCACCAGCTCCGGCACCGAGCGCACCGGCAGACGCGGATCGATCACCAGGATCAGCGGCACCCGGGCGATGTTGGTGACAGGGAGAAAATCGCGCAGCGTGTCGTAGGGCATCTGCGGCTTCATATGCGGCAGGATCACCTGCAGCGAGGCGTTGACCAGCCAGGTGGCGCCATCCGGGGCGGCGCGGGCGACCTCGCCGGCGCCGATCACGCCCGAGGCGCCGCTGCGATTGTCCACCACCACCGCGCCCAGCCCGGCCTGCGGCAGGCCCTGCGCCACCACCCGGCCCAGGATGTCGGTCGGCCCGCCCGGCGGATAGGGGATGACCAGCCGGGTGGAGCGCGGCGGCCAGGCGGTCTCGGCCTGGGCCTGGGCCGCCAGCGGCAGCAGCGCGGCGGCCGCCAGCACGGCACGGCGGGTGAGCTCGGTCATCCGGATGTTCCTTCCCCTGATCGTTCTTTATCCGGATGATCGGCCAAGGATTGGAGGGAACACAATGCAGGAAAGACGGCAGGAACCCTTGGGCCCCTATGCCGGGCTGCGGGTGCTGGATGCCAGCCAGGGCATCGCCGGCCCCTATTGCGCCATGCTGCTGGCCGCCGCGGGCGCCGAGGTGATCAAGCTGGAGCCGCCGGAGGGCGACTGGTCGCGCGGCCTGTCGACCCGCGCCGAGGGCCAGTCGGTGATGCATGTCTCGTTCAATCGCGGCAAGCGCAGCATCGTGCTGGACCTGAAGAGCGAGGCCGGCCGCGCCACCGCCCGCGCCCTGGCCGGCCGGGCCGATGTGCTGATCGAGGCCTTCCGCCCCGGCGTCGCCGCCCGCATCGGGCTGGGGCCGGAGAATGCCGGGCCAGCGACCATCTGCCTGTCGATCTCCGGCTTCGGCCAGCACGGGCCCTATGCCGAGCGGCCCTGCACGGATTCGGTGGCCCAGGCCTTTTCCGGCCTGGTGGCGCTGAACACCGGCGCCGATGGCACGCCGCACAAGGTGGGCACGCTGGTGGCCGATGTGGTGACCGGGCTGACCGCCTTCGCCGCGGTGCAGACGGCGCTGGCCCAGCGGGCGCTGGACACCGCGCCGCAGCAGCGCCGGCTGGATATCTCGCTGATGGCGGGGATGGCGGCGATGCTGGTGATGCCGCTGGCCGAGGCCGGGCTGCTCGGCCAGGCGCCGCCGGCCTTGAACGTGCCGGCCGGCAGCTACCGCACCGCCTGCGGCGCCTGGGTGATGGTGGCGCTCGTCCGGGAGGCGGAGTTCGTCGCGCTGTGCGGCGTGCTGGGCCTGCCGCATCTGCCGGAGGATCCGCGCTTCACCGGCTTCGCCGCGCGCGACGTGAACCGCGAGGCGCTGCTGCCGCAGCTGCGCGAGGTCTTCGCGCGGGAAAGCGCCAGCCACTGGCTGGAGAAGCTGGGCGCGGCGCGGCTGCTGGCCGAGCGGGTCAATGCGCCGCTGGATTTCCTCGCCGACCGGCATGTGCAGGCGGTGGGGGCGACGGCGATGCTGCAGCAGCCGGAGCTCGGCGCGATGCCGATGCCGGCGCTGCCCGGGCTGGGGCATTGGCTGGCCCCTGCCCCGCGGCTCGGCGCCGATACCGAGGCCGTGCTGGCCGAGCTGGCGACGGCCTGAGCATGGCCCCGCCCCGCACGCTGTTCGACAAGCTCTGGGACGCGCATGTCGTGCTGACGCGCGAGGACGGGCAGAGCCTGCTCTGGATCGACCGGCATTTCTTCCATGAGGGCTCGCACCACGCCTTCGCCCAGCTGCGGGCGCGCGGCGCCAAGGTGGCCGAGCCGTCGCTGACCATCGGCGTCGCCGACCATTACGTGCCGACACAGTCGCCCGGCCGCGCCATCGCCGACGCCGGCATCGCCGGCATGGTGGCGGGGTTGGAAGAAAATGCCGCCGCGCATGGCACGCGGCTCTTCGGGCTGCAGGATCCGCGGCAGGGCATCGTGCATGTGGTGGGGCCGGAACAGGGGCTGACGCTGCCCGGGCTGACGGTGGTCTGCGGCGACAGCCATACCTCGACGCATGGGGCCTTCGGCGCGCTGGCCTTCGGCATCGGCGCCTCCGAGGTCGCGCATGTGCTGATGACGCAGACGCTCTGGCAGCGCCGGCCGAAGCGGATGCGGGTGGTGGTCGACGGCGCGCTGTCGCCGGGGACCGGGGCGAAGGACCTGGCGCTGGCGATCATCGCCCGGCTCGGCGCAGATGGGGCGCAGGGGCATGCCGTGGAATATGCCGGCAGCGCGGTGACCAGCCTGTCGATGGAAGGCCGGCTGACGCTGTGCAACCTGGCGATCGAGAGCGGCGCCCGCTGCGGCATGGTGTCGCCCGACGCGACCACCTTCGACTACCTGCGCGGCCGTCCCTTCGCGCCCGTCGCGTTCGACGCCGCGGTCGAGGCCTGGGCCGCGCTGCCGAGCGACACCGATGCCGAGTTCGACGTGGAGCACAGGCTGCAGGCCGCCGCCATCGCGCCGGTGGTGACCTGGGGGGTGGCGCCGGAGGATGCGCTGCCGGTCACCGGCCAATTGCCCGATCCGGCGGTGGCGGCCTCGCCGGCGCGGGCGGCGCAGATCCGCGACGCGCTGGACTATATGGGGCTGCGGCCCGGGCAGAAGCTGCAGGAGATCGGCATCGACCGGGTCTTCATCGGGTCCTGCACCAATGCGCGGATCGAGGATCTGCGCGCCGCCGCCGCCGTGCTGGCCGGGCGGCGCGCGGTGGTGCCCGGGCTGGTGTCGCCGGGGTCGTCGCTGGTGAAGCAGCAGGCGGAGCAGGAAGGGCTGGACCGCGTCTTCCGCGATGCCGGGCTGGTCTGGGCGGATTCCGGCTGCTCGATGTGCGTCGGCATGAATGGCGACCTGGTGCCGGCCGGCGAGCGCTGCGCCTCGACGACCAACCGCAACTTCAAGGGGCGGCAGGGCAAGGGGGCGCGGACGCATCTGATGTCGCCGGCCATGGCGGCGGCGGCGGCGGTCGTGGGCCGGATCGCCGATGTCCGCGACTTCCTGCAGGGGCGCGGGTGATGCGGCCGTTCCGTCAGGTGCGCGCGCCGGTCTGCGCGCTGCCGCTGGCCAATGTCGACACCGACCAGCTGATCCCGGCGCGCTTCATGAAGCGGCCGCGCAGCGAGGGCTATGGCGGTTTCCTGCTCTACGACACGCGGTTCGACGAGGCGGGGGCGGCGCGGGCGAACGTGGTCGACGCGGCGTTGGGACGCGGCGCGCAGGTGCTGGTGGCGCGGCGCAACTTCGGCAGCGGGTCGTCGCGGGAGGCGGCGGTCTATGCGCTGGTGGATGCGGGGTTCCGCTGCGTGATCGCGCCCAGCTTCGGCGACATTTTCGCGGGGAACGCCGTGAACAACGGGCTGCTGCCGGCTGTCGTCGACGAGGCTTGCGTGGAAGTCTTGTTGGCGGCCGATGTCGTGTCGGTGGATCTGGAAGCGTGCCAGGTGGTGGCGGGGGATGCGGTGTTCGCGTTCCGCATAGACCCGGTGTGGCGGGTGAAGCTGCTGAACGGGTGGAGCGACATCGACCTGACCTTGAGTCATGCCGATGCGATCCGTGCCTTTGCCGCAGCCGATCGTTCGCATCGCCCCTGGGCGCGTTTGGATTCTAACTGACAGAAAAAAGATGGGGGCCTGGGGGAATTCCTTCCCCCAGCCTTTACGGTTTGTCGATCTCAATCCCAAGCAGGTGGAACGACAGCGACTTCCCATGCCCATCCAGGTTCAGCGCGCCGTTGACGCCGCCCTGCAGCACGTCCTCGACGACGAAGTTGAAGGCGCCGAGGTTGGGCAGGTCGTAGCGGCGGACGGCGGTGGCGCCGCGATGGGCGAAGCGGGCCAGCACCTTTTCCTCCGTCACCTGGGCGGCCAGGTGGTCGTAATGGGCGCGGTCGTGCGGGATCAGCGACAGGTTCAGGCGGTTGCCTTTGTCGCCGGCGCGGGCATGGGCCAGGCGGTGCAGCGGGACCGGGGTCATGCGGCGGGCTCCAGGGTCAGCAGGGTGACGCGGGGGGAGAGGCGCTCGCGCGGCACCAGGAAGGACAGCGTGCGGATGCGGTCGATGACACGGCTGCGCACGCCGCCGCCGCCGGCGGGACCGCAGCAGTAGAGGGACAGCACCTCACGGACAGCGGATTCGGCGGTGGCGCGGTCGTCGGTGGCGACGGCCAGGCGCAGGCGGATATCGGGCGGGGCGAGGTCTTCCAGACCCGCGGGCACGCCGGCATCGCCGCCGAAGACGCTGACCACGCCGATCAGGTCGAGCCGTGCCTGGCCTTCGAGGCCAAGCTTCTTCAACCGTTCCTGCAGGGTGCGGCCGGCGAGCTCGGCGCGGGCGCGACAGTTGGGGCCGCCATAGGAGATCTCGCCCTCGCCCAGCCAGCCGCCGGGCAGGCTGACGGTGGCCTTCAGCGTCGGCGGGCGGGGTTTTCCACGCGCGCCGGTCACGCGGACGCGGTCGGGGGCTTCTTCCGTGATGGCGACGTTGGTGATGTCGAGAATGACGTCGGGGGTCAGGTAGGCGCCGGGGTCGTGCAGCTCGTAGAGCAGCTGCTCGGTGACCGTGCGGCGGTCGACCAACCCGCCAGTGCCGGCAGGCTTGGTGATCAGGATGCTGCCGTCGGGAGAAATCTCGGCGATGGGGAAGCCGATCTCGGCCATGCCCTCGACATCCTTGGTGCCGGGGTCGGCGAAGTAGCCGCCGGTGACCTGGGCGCCGCATTCCAGCAGATGCCCGGCCATGGTGCCGGCGGCCAGGCGATCCCAGTCATCCTCAGCCCAGCCGAAATGCGCCAGCATGGGGCCGAGGGCGAGCGCCGGGTCGGAGCAGCGGCCGGTGATGACCAGCTGCGCGCCCTGGCGCAGGGCGTCCGCGATCGGGGCGGCGCCGAGATAGACATTGGCGGCGATCACCTGGCCAGGGTCCAGCACCGCGCCGGCATCGCCTTCCCAGGGGTCGAGGTCGGCCAGCGCCCCGCTGCCGCGGATGTCGTCGCCTTCGACGATGGCGACGCGGAGCGCCGCCACGCCCAGCTCCCGCGCCAGGGCCAGCGCCGCATCCGCCGCGCCACGCGGATTGGCGGCGCCGCCATTGGTGACGATCGGGATGCCGTGCTGGACGCAGCGGGACAGGATCGGACGCAGCAGGGCGACAAGCGCGGGCTCGAAGCCGGCCTCGGGTTTCGTCAGGCGCTCGCGCTGGGCCAGGGCGAGCGTCCGCTCGCCCAGCACTTCCAGCATCAGGGCGGCGGGGCCGCCGGCGGCGATCAACGCATCGACCACCGGGCCCGGGGCATCCAGCCGGTCGCCCGAGAAGCCGGAGCCGCAGCCGATGCGCAACAGGGTCTGTTCCATTCGTTCAATCCGCCTTGGCGCCGGAAACGCGAACCACCTCGCGCCACTTGGCGATATCCGCTTCCAGCCAGGGGCGGAATTCGGCCGGCGGCATGGCCACCGGCAGCAGCCCCTGGTCGAGCAACTGGCCGCGCAGCTCGGGCGTGTTCACCGCCTCGCGCAGGGCGGCATAGATCCGGTCGCGGATGGCGTCCGGCAGCTTCGCCGGCGCGAAGAGGCCGTGCCAGGCGGAGACGTCGAAATCGGCGATGCCCTGCTCGATGGCGGTGGGGATCTCCGGCGTCAGCTCCAGCCGCTGGGCCGAGGTCGCGGCCAGGGCCCGCAGCGTGCCGTCCTTCACGAAGGGCAGCACGGCGGTCACCTGGTAGACGATCATCGGCACGTTGCCGGCCACCACGTCGGTCACCGCCTGCGAGCCGGAGCGGTAGGGCACGTGCTCCAGCGGCGCGCCGGTCTTCATCTTCAGCAGCTCGCCAGCCAGGTGGCTGGAGGTGCCGTTGCCGGCCGAGGCGTAGCTGACGCCGTTGCGCTGCCCCTTCGCCCAGGCGATGAACTCGGGCAGCGTCTTCGCCGGGATCTTCGGCGAGATGACCAGCAGGTTTGGCGCGTTGGTGACGAGGGAAATCGGCACGAAGTCGCGCAGCACGTCGTAGGGCATGTTCGGCATCAGCGACATGTTCACCGAATGCGAGGCGATGCTGCCCATGCACAGCGTGTAGCCATCGGGGGCGGACTTGGCGACGCCATCGCTGCCGACCACGCCGCCGGCGCCGGCGCGGTTCTCCACCACGATCGGCTGGCCCAGCGTCGCGGTCATGCGCTGGCTGACCAGCCGGGTCATGATGTCGGTGCTGGTGCCGGCGCCGAAGGGCACCACCATGCGGATGGCGCGCGCGGGCCAGGGCGCCTGGGCGCGCAGGATGCCGGGGGCGGAAAGCAGGCCGAGGCCTGCGCCCAGCAGGGCGCGGCGCGGGATGGTGTTCGTCATCTTGGACCCTCGCGGCCGGCAATGCGGCCTTGTTTTTCTGGCCGCCAGAAAGCGGGCGCGCGAGCCATCAGGCAATTGAAGATTTCCGAGGCCAGTCATAAGAAAAGGAAATGACCCCATCGATCCGCCAGCTTCGCGCCCTGACCGCCGCGGTGGAGACCGGCAGCTTCGGCCGCGCCGCCCTGCGGCTGCATCTGTCGCAGCCGGCGCTGACCGTGCAGATCCGGGAATTGGAGCAGGCGCTGGGGGTCTCGCTGTTCGACCGCACGGCGCGCGGCGCCCGGCCGACCGCCGCCGGCGCCGCCCTGGCCGAAAGCTTCGGGAGAATCCTGGCGGAGCTGGATGCGGTGGTGGATGGCGCGCGGGAACAGGCGGCGCGGCGGGCGGGGGTGGTGCATCTGGCGGTGCTGCCCTCGGTGGCCTCGACCCTGCTGCCCGGGGCGCTGGCGCGGCTCAGGGCGGCGCATCCGGGCATCCGCGTCATGCTGCGCGACGCGGTGGCCCGGCGGGTCGCCACGCTGGTGAAGGAAGGCAGCGTCGAGCTCGGCATCGGCCATGCCACCGCCCCCGATCCGGAACTGTCGGAATCCCTGCTCTATGAGGATGAGCTGGTCGCGGTGCTGCCGCCCGGGCATCCGCTCGCCGCGCGCAGCCGGCTGACCCTGGACGAGCTGGCGGCGACGCCGCTGGTGCTGACCGACCCGGAAAGCAGCCTGCGGGCCCTGGCCGAGGCCGCCTTCGCCAGCGCCGGCCTGGCCCCCCGCCCGGCCTATGAGGCCACCTATATGAGCACGGCGGTGGCGCTGGTGCGGGCCGGGCTGGGCGTCGGCCTGCTGCCGGCCAGCGCCATGGACCTGCGGGTGGCGCCGCTGCTGGCGACGCGGCCGGTGGACAGCCCGTTGCTGCGCCGGCGCATCGTGCTGCTGCGGCGGCGCGGCGCCAGCCTGTCGCCGGCCGCCGAGGCGCTGATCGAGGTGCTGCAGCCCGGCGATTGACGGCGCAGCCCCGCGCGGTGTCGGCTGGCGGCAAGACCGCCCAGGGGAAGCGCCGATGCCCGCCTATGAACCGCCCGTTCCAGAAATCCTGTCGATCCTGCGCGAGGTGCTGGCGGCCGAGGCCCAGGGCCTGGACCTCGCGACGCTGGAGGCGGTGCTGGCGGAAGGCGGCCGCTTCTGCGGCAGGATCCTGGCGCCGCTGAACGCATCCGGCGATGCCGAGGGCTGCCGGATCGAGCAGGGCAATGTCCGCACCCCGTCCGGCTTCCCCGAAGCGTACCAAAAAATGGTCGAGGCCGGCTGGCCGGCGCTGTCGCAGCCGGAGCGCTGGGGCGGCCAGGCCATGCCGCGGCTGGCGCAGCTGGCGCTGGACGAGTTCACGGCCTCGACGAATTTCGCCTTCGGCCTGTTCCCCGGCCTGACCCGCGGCGCCGCCGAGGCCATCGCCCGCCACGCCACGCCCGAGTTGCAGGAAACCTACCTGCCGAAGATGGTCTCCGGCGAATGGGCCGGGGCCATGGCGCTGACCGAGGCGCAGGCGGGCACCGATCTCGGCCTGCTGACGACGCGGGCGGAACCGCGCGGCGATGGCAGCCTGAGCGTCAGCGGCAGCAAGATCTTCATCACCGCCGGCGACCACGACCTGGCCGGGAACATCATCCACCTGGTGCTGGCGCGGCTGCCGGATGCGCCGCCCGGGGTGCGCGGCATCAGCCTGGTGCTGGTGCCGAAGTTCCTGCCGGATGACCAGGGCCGGCCCGGGCCGCGCAATGCCATGGCCCCCATCGGGCTGGAGCAGAAGATGGGGATCCATGCCTCGCCCACCTGCGTGATGCAGTATGACGGCGCCCAGGGGTGGCTGGTCGGCGCGCCGCATCGCGGGCTGGCCGCCATGTTCACCATGATGAATGCCGAGCGGCTGTTCGTCGGCATCCAGGGGCTGGGCATCGCCGAGGCCGCCGGCCAGGCCGCCGGCGATTACGCGCGGACCCGGCTGCAGGGCCGGGCGCCGGGTGTCGCGGCAGGCCCGCCGCAGCCGATCCTGGTGCATCCCGATGTGCGGCGCATGCTGCTGACCATCCGCGGCTTCACCGGCGCCGGGCGGGCGCTGGCCCTGTGGCTGGCGATCCTGCTCGACCGTGCCGAGGACGACGCGGAGGCCGAGGGGCTGGTCGCGCTGCTGACGCCGGTGGTCAAGGCCGCCTTCACCGATCTCGGCTTCGAGGCGGCGGTGCTGGGGCAGCAGGTGCTGGGCGGCGCCGGCTATCTGCGCGAGCTCGGGCTGGAGCAGATGGTGCGCGACGCCCGCATCGCCCCAATCTACGAGGGCACCAACGGCGTCCAGGCCATGGACCTGGTCACCCGCAAGCTGGCCGCCGAGGACGGCGCCCTGCCCCACCGCTTCTTTGCCCGGGTCCGCGCCGATGGCGCGGATGAACCCGAACTGATCGCGGCGCTGGACCGGCTGGAGGCGGCGACCCGCCAGCTGCAGCGCGCCGGCGCCGATCCGGCCGAGCCCGGCGCGGCGGCGGCCGACTACCTGCGGCTCTTCGCGCTGGTGGCGCTGGGCTGGATGTGGCGGCGGATGCGGGTCGCGGCCGGAGCGTCCGAGCAGCCGCATCACCGCCGCTGGCGCCAGGGCGCCGATTTCTTCTTCGCCCGCCTCTTGCCGCAGAGCGCGGGCCTCGCCGCGGCCATCGCCGCCGGCCCGGCGACGTTGATGGCCCCCGACGACGATATCTTCTGAGACGCAGGCGCCTTGCCACGCCCGGCGCGTCGACGAGGACACCCATTGTGGCGGGATGGAAAAAGGCCATCTCTGCCGGCACCCCCTGCCGCCCGGAGATGCCCCGCCCATGAAGGCCGTGCCCGCCAGCCTGCTGCTGCCGCTGCGCCAGCTCGACGACCCTGCCTTCCGCCGCCCGCTGTTGAAGGGGCTGGGCGTCGCCCTGCTGGCCTTTGCCGGCCTGGCCTGGCTGGCCGATTGGGGGGTGGCCTGGCTCGCCGGCGGCACCGGCTGGCTGGCCACCATCGCCGGGCTGCTGGGCGGGCTGCTGGTGCTGGCCAGCACCTTCTGGCTGTTCGTCCCGGTCATGCTGGGCATCACCGGCATCTTCTCCGACGAGGTGGCCGAGGCGGTGGAGCGCCGCTTCTACCCGGCCCTGCCGCCCGCCGCCGGCGCCTCGGTGGCGGCGCAGGTGAAGGCCGGGCTGGGGCTGGCGCTGCGCTTCCTGGTGATCAGCCTGGCGCTGCTGCCGCTGGCCCTGGTCGCGCCGCCGCTGGGCGTCGTGGTCTATTGGGTGCTGGCGGCGGTGTCGCTGGGCTACGGGCTGTTCGACGGCGTGGCGCAGCGGCGCATGGGCGTGGCCGACAGCCTGGCGCTGCGCCGCCGCCACCGCAGCCAGATCCTGGCGATCGGCGCGGCGCTGGCGGCGCTGGCCCTGGTGCCCGTGGTCAACCTGCTGGTGCCGGTGCTGGGCACGGCGGCCATGACCCACCTGCTGCACCGGGCCTGACGCACGCCTCTCCCCGCCCAAAGAATTGTGAAGCCAGACGTTGCGGCGGCGGCGCGAACCATGCTCGGCTAGCCCTGCGCCGCGGCTCGAACGGCGGCGCGGTATTCCCGCAAAATGACGGGGGAGGAAGTCCGATGACATCGATGACACGGCGCGGCCTGATGGCCGGCGCCGCAGCCCTGGCTGCCACGCCGCTGCTCTCCGGCCTGGGCAGCCGCCCGGCCGAGGCGGCGGCGCCCTTCCTCAACAGCCTGCCGCCGGCCTGGCACCGATTCCGCTTCGGCGAGTTCGAGGCCACGGTGATCTCCGATGGGCGGCTGCCGCTGGGCAAGCCGGTGCCGGCCTTCCCGGCCTCGCCGCCGGCCGAGATCGTCGGCCTGCTGGAAGGTGCCTTCCTGCCGCCGGATGCCGCGACGCTGGAGCAGAACATCCTGGTGCTGAACACCGGCAAGCAGCTGATCCTGTTCGACACCGGCATGGGCGACAGCATGGGCGCGGCCAGCAAGATGTTCGGGCCGACCACCGGCAAGATGCTGGAGAACCTGCGCGCCGCTGGCATCCAGCCGGAGCAGATCGACCTGGTGGTGCTGACCCATGCCCATTGCGACCATTGCTGGGGCCTGACGGATGCCAGCGGCGCCAAGGTCTTCCCCAATGCGCAGGTGGCGCTGAGCGAGATCGACCTGCGCTACTGGACCGACGACAACAACAAGCGCGGCCCGGAATTCATGACGCCCTTCATCGATGGGGCGAAGAAGAACCTAGCCGCGTATCGCGACCGGATGATCATGGTGCAGGACGGCAAGGAAGTGGCGCCGGGCGTGGTGGCGCTGTTCGCGCCGGGCCACACGGTGGGACATCATTGCTATGCCATCACCTCCGGCAGCCAGACGCTGGTGAACACCGGCGACCTGGCGCATCACCACATCCTGCTGCTGAAGAAGCCGATGTGGGAATTCTCCTTCGACACCGACCCGAAGCTGTCGGCGCAAAGCCGCTCGCGCATGCTGGACCGGCTGGCGACCGACCGCCACGCCGTGCTGTCCTACCACTTCCCCTGGCCGGGCCTCGGCCATGTCAGCAAGGCCGGCGAAGGCTATGACTGGATCGCCGAGCCGATGAACCTGTCGGGTCTGGGTTGATCCGGGGCTGAACGCGCCCCTGGGGCATGGGATGGGCGGTTGACCCGCCCGCCATTCCGGTCGGATACCGGGCAGCGTCGCGGCGACCCCGCCACGGCGCTGTCTCCTCCGGCCGGATGACCCCATGCTGCGGCGCTTCTTTGCCTATTACCGGCCCCATAAGGGGCTGTTCATCCTCGATTTCTCCTGCGCCGTGCTGGCCGGCCTGCTTGAGCTCGGCTTCCCGATCGCGGTCAAGGTCTTCGTCGACAAGCTGCTGCCCGGGCAGAATTGGGGGCTGATCATGGCGGCCGCGGCCGGCCTGCTCGGCATCTATGTGCTGAACACCGGCTTGATGGCGATCGTGACCTATTGGGGCCATGCGCTGGGCATCAACATCGAGACGGAGATGCGCCGCAAGGCCTTCGACCATCTGCAGAAGCTTTCCTTCGGCTGGTACGACAACCAGAAGACGGGGCACCTGGTGGCGCGCGTCACCCGCGACCTGGAAGAGGTCGGCGAGGTCGCCCATCACGGGCCGGAAGACCTGTTCATCGCCATCATGACGCTGCTCGGCGCCTTCGCGCTGATGTTCAGCGTCCATTGGCCGCTGGCGCTGCTGACCACCCTGGTGGTGCCCGGCATCGCCTGGGCCTCGGCGCATTACGGCGCGGGGATGACCCGCACCTGGCGCGAGATCTACGGCCGGGTCGGCGCCTTCAACGCCCGCATCGAGGAGACGGTGGGCGGCATCCGCGTGGTCCAGGCCTTCGGCAACGAGGCGCATGAGCGCGCCCTCTTCGCCAAGGACAATCTCAGCTACCGCCGCACCAAGCTCGCCGCCTATCGCATCATGGCGGCCAGCACCTCGCTGAACTACCTGGGCATGCGGCTGACCCAGATGATCGTCATGATCGCCGGCGCCTATTTCGTCATCCAGGGCGGGCTGACCAATGGCGAGTTCGTCGGCTTTCTTCTGCTGGTGAATGTCTTCTTCCGCCCGATCGAAAAGATCAGCGCGGTGCTGGAGGTCTATCCCAAGGGCGTCGCCGGCTTCCGCCGCTATACCGAGCTGCTCGACACCGCCCCCGATATCGAGGACGCGCCCGATGCCCGTGCGGTGACCTCGCTCCGTGGCGACATCCGCTACGAAGGGGTCCGCTTCGGCTATGGCGAGGGCCGACCCGTGCTGGACGGCGTCGACCTGGCGATCCGCGCCGGCGACACGGTGGCCTTTGTCGGCCCCTCGGGCGCCGGCAAGACGACGCTGTGCTCGCTGCTGCCGCGCTTCTACGACGTCGAGGCCGGGCGCATCACCATCGACGGGATCGACATCCAGAAGATGACGCTGGCCTCGCTGCGCCAGCAGATCGGCATCGTCCAGCAGGATGTCTTCCTGTTCGCCGGCAGCCTGCGGGAGAACATTTCTTATGGGCGCCTCGGCGCGTCGGAGGCCGAGATCCTGGATGCCGCCCGCCGCGCCCGGTTGGAAAGCGTCATCGACGCGCTGCCCGAGGGGCTGGACACGGTGATCGGCGAGCGCGGCGTCAAGCTGTCCGGCGGCCAGAAGCAGCGGCTGGCGATCGCGCGGATCTTCCTGAAGAACCCGCCGATCCTGATCCTGGACGAGGCGACCTCCGCCCTCGACACCGAGACGGAACGCGCCATCCAGCAGTCGCTCGCCGAGCTGGCGGAAGGCCGCACCACGCTGGTCATCGCCCACCGCCTGGCGACCATCCGCAACGCCGACTGCATCGTGGTGGTGGACCAGAGCGGCATCGTCGCCCGCGGCCGTCACGACGAGCTGGTGACGCAGCCGGGGCTCTACCAGCGGCTGCATTCGGTGCAGTATGGGGTGACGGGGTAAGGCTCTGCCCGTCGGTTTTGATATGGCTTGTGGAAGCCGGGACCCTTGCGGGTCTCGGCTTTTTCTTTGGGCTGGCGGGGGTGATCTTTGAGGCCCGGCTCAGGCAGGCCCTTGCTGAAGCTGAGGGCGCTGCGCCTCTGGCGCTGTCGTGCTCGCCTTCGGCATGCCGACGTCGCGGGCTCGTCGTTGTCGGTTGCTGTCGAGGCGCAAACCCCGCGCTCTGTTCTGGCGCCTCGCGCACGCAAAAGAGCCGCCCTGGGCTTGATGGCCCTGGGCGGCTTTTTTGTGATGTGTCGATTTGGGATGCGGGGACAGGATTTGAACCTGTGACCTTCAGGTTATGAGCCTGACGAGCTACCGGGCTGCTCCACCCCGCGGTGGTGAACTGCGTCGATGCAAGACAAGGTGTTGTGTCCGGCTTGGTGG